>NZ_JBSIBZ010000036.1:0-78201 GCF_058245575.1 Streptomyces sp. UF-297
CACCCCCCCCCCCCCCCCCCCCCCCCCCCGGACCGCAGAGGATGGCCAGGACCCGTGTTCGTCGCCTGGAGAGACCTGAGATTCGCCAAGGGCCGGTTCGCCCTGATGGGCACGGTCGTCGTGCTGATCACCGTACTGGTGGGTCTGCTGTCCGGTCTGACGGCGGGCCTGGGCCGGGACAACACCTCCGCGATCACCTCGCTGCCCGCCGATCACCTGGCCTTCTCCGCCCCGGCCGACGGCAAGGGCGTCTCCTTCTCGGACTCCCGGGTCGCGGAGCGGACCTGGCAGCAGTGGGCGAAGGTGCCGGGCGTGGAGCGCGCGGAGCCGCTGGGGATCGCGACGGGCAAGGCCGAGGCGGGCGGGGCCGGTGCGGCGCAGAAGTCGGCGGCGGTGTCCGCCTTCGGGGTGCGTCCCGGCTCCGGGCTCGCGCCCGAGGCGGGCCGGATCGCGGACGGCAGCGCCGTCCTGTCCGAGCAGGCCGCACAGGCGCTGGGCGTACGGGCCGGGGACGGCTTCACGCTGGCCGGGCGCCGGCTGACGGTGGCGGCCGTGTCGGGTACGGCGATGTTCAGCCACACGCCGGTGATCTGGGCCTCGCTGGGCGACTGGCGCCATCTGCCGGGCGGCGGGGGCTCCGGCGCGACCGTCACCGCGCTCACCACCGGCTCCGGTGCCGATCTGGCCGCCGCCGACCGGCGCCTGGACACGAAGACCGTCACCACCACCGAATCGCTGCAGGCCATCGCCTCCTACTCCGCCGAGAACAGCTCTCTGCAGCTGATGCGGGGCTTCCTCTTCGCGATCTCCGCGCTGGTCATCGGCGCGTTCTTCACGGTCTGGACGATCCAGCGCAGCGGGGACGTGGCCGTGCTCAAGGCGCTGGGCGCGCCGACCCGCTATCTGCTGCGGGACGCGCTGGGCCAGGCCGTGGTCCTGCTGGTGATCGGTACGGGCCTGGGCACCGTCATAGCGGCGGGGCTGGGCGCGGCGATCGGCGGCGCCGTGCCGTTCGTGCTGGACGCGCCCACCGTGCTCGTACCGGCCCTGGTCATGATCGCGCTGGGGGCCGTCGGCGCGGCGCTGTCCATCCGCCGTATCACCTCCGTAGACCCGCTGACCGCCCTGGGAAGTGCCCGATGAACCCGAAGAACACCTCGCCCGCGCAGACCCCGAAGAACTCAGCGGCGCAGCGGACCCCGGCGGCCGTGGACCGCCGAGGCGGCCTGGAGCTGTCCGGTGTCACCCTCACCTACCCCGACGGCGGCTCCCGGCTGACCGCGCTGGACGATGTCTCGCTGGCCGTTCCCGCCGGCTCGATGACCGCGGTGATCGGCCCGTCGGGGTCGGGGAAGTCCAGCCTGCTGGCGGTGGCCGCGACGCTGATCGTGCCGGACCGCGGCCGGGTGGTGATCGACGGCCGGGACACGGCGGGGCTGGGGCGTGCCGAGCTGACCGCGCTGCGCCGTACGAAGGTGGGCATGGTCTTCCAGCAGCCCAATCTGCTGCCGTCGCTGACGGCGGCGGAGCAGTTGCAGGTGATGGCGCATCTGGACGGCCGCTCGCCGCGGGCGGCCCGGGGGCGGGCGCTGGAGCTGCTGGAGGCGGTGGGGCTGGCCGCTCAGGCGGGCCGCAGGCCGCATCAGCTCTCGGGCGGCCAGCGCCAGCGGATCAATATCGCGCGGGCGCTGATGAACGAGCCGGCCGTGCTGCTGGTGGACGAGCCGACCAGCGCGCTGGACCACGAGCGCGGTGCGGCGGTCCTGGATCTGCTCACCACGCTCACCCATCAGCGCGCCACGGCGACCGTGCTGGTCACGCACGACCGGGCCCATCTGGACGCGGTGGACGAGATCGTCGAGGTGCGGGACGGGCGGATCGGCTCGCCTGCGGGGGCGGGGCCCGGCCGTTAGACGGGGCGGGGGTCGGTCGTCGCGCGTAGAGCGAGGGGCCCTGGGTCCGGGGGCCCGGGGCCTCAGACGTCCGCCGGGTCGTCCGCCGCGTGCGAGAAGAGCTTGAGGACGGGCACGCCGACCTTGTGGCGGGCGCGGGAGGCCCAGTCGCGGTGGAAGAACTCCTCGACGTAGTGCGGGGCGGTCAGCACGATCACCTCGTCCGCGCCCGTCTCGTCGACGACGGAGCGCAGCAGGTCCAGCGGGTGGTCCTCGACCAGCTGCCCGACGGCCTCGGCGCCCGCGGCGCGCAGCGCCTCCAGGGTGTGGGTCAGACCGCGTCCCGCGGGCAGCTCCGCCTGATCGCCGGTGGGCTCCTCGCCCTCCCGTACGGCCTCGTCGAACTCGCCCAGGGCGACGTCGTCGATGGCCCGCAACAGGATGTCCTGCTCGCCGCGCGGCTGCATGAGGACGACGAAGGAGACCGGGTCCTCGCCGTGGAGCGTGGTGACGAACTCCACGTCGGCGGGCGTCAGTGGCTTCTCGATCATCAATACGCTCGTGAACACGACGGGCGCCCTTCTTCTCATCTCCGGGGGCCGCCCCTGGGGGCAAAGCCCAACAGAAACCATCCTGCCCCGCTGCCGCACGGGGCCTGCGTGCCTTAAGTGTGCCCAACCGAAGCTAAGCGGAACGGGTAATTCCGCCGATTGTCAGGACCGACGGTAACGGGTGAACAGGAACCCGGCCTCTTCCAGCACGGACGCGAGTGCGAACCGCTCCGGCACCGCCAGCCCGGGACCGTTCACGATCCGCGCCGCGTCACCGGCGGCGACCAGCGGCGCCAGCGTCAGGCACAGTTCGTCCAGCGCCCCGCAGGCCGCGAACTGCCCCAGCATCCTGGGGCCGCCCTCGGTCAGCAGCCGGGTGAGCCCCCGCTCGGCCAGCAGCCCGGCCACCCTGGCGGGGTCCACTCCGGTGCCCTCGCCCGCGAGCACCACCTCCGCGCCCGCCTTGCGGGCCTGCTCCACCCGCTCCTGCGGCGCCGCCGCCCCCGTCAGTACGACCGTGGGCACCAGCGGCTCGGTGAACAGCGGCAGCGTGAAATCCAGGGCCAGGCTCGCGCTGATCACCACGATGGCGGGGGCGGGGCCCTGCCCGGCGGCCGCCCGCCGCTCGGCGAATGCCTCCCGCGCGCGGGCCGGGCGGTAGCCCTCCTGGCGGACCGTTTCCGCCCCGACCACCACCGCGTCCGCCAGCCCCCGCAGCACACCGAAGATCCTCATGTCGGCGTCGCAGGACAGCGGTTGGGAGCGTCCGTCGTGGTGGGCCGCGCCGTCCAGGGAGGAGACCATGTTCGCGCGCAGCCAGCCCGTACGGCCGTCCTCGCGGGGCAGCTGGGGATAGGCGTACGCGTCGGCCAGTTCGCCGAGCCCCCACTCCCGGTCGTCGAGGTCGATGGGCGGATTTGCCGAGGGGACAGGGGAGGGGAACAGGCGTCGCATAGGCGGCAGTGTGACATGCCTCGCTCATCGGGCCGACCCCTCTCGCACAGCGGCTAGGCTGGACGGCTGTGTCGCCTTCCGAGTCCCCGCAGCCCTCCCCCATAACCGACCCCGCCGGCCCGCAGGCCGGACCGTCGGAGGACGTGGCGCCCGCCGCGCTCACCGCGCGCGAGCCGCACGTCCCGGCCGAGAGCCTGGTCGCGGAGATGGTGCCGCCGCCCCGCTTCCAGCAGGCGCGCTTCGCCACGTACATCCCGGACCCGAACCAGCCCAGCCAGACCGAGGCCGTACAGGTCCTGAGCACCTTCGCGGCGGGGATCGGCGGCGCCACGGCGGCCGGCGGCGGCAAGCGCCGCTGGTTCGGCGGCAAGAAGGCCGAAGCCCCCAAGGGCCCGCGCGGCGTCTATCTCGACGGCGGCTACGGCGTGGGCAAGACCCACCTGCTGGCCTCGCTGTGGCACGCCGCCCCCGCGGCCCCCGAGCTCAAAGCCTTCGGCACCTTCGTCGAGCTGACGAACCTGGTGGGCGCGCTCGGCTTCCAGCAGACCGTACGCACCCTCAGCGGCCACCGGCTGCTGTGCATCGACGAGTTCGAGCTGGACGACCCCGGCGACACGGTCCTGGTCTCCTCGCTGCTGGGCAAGCTCGTCGAGGCGGGCGTGGCGCTGGCCGCCACCTCCAACACCCTGCCCGGCAAGCTCGGCGAGGGCCGGTTCGCCGCCGCCGACTTCCTGCGCGAGATCCAGGGCCTGTCCGCGCACTTCAGGCCGCTGCGCATCGACGGCGAGGACTACCGCCACCGGGGGCTGCCCGAGGCTCCCGCCCCGTACGACGACGCGACGGTCACCCGCGCCGCGTACCGTACGCCCGGCGCCTCGCTGGACGACTTCCCCTCCCTGCTGGAGCACCTCTCCCGGGTCCACCCCAGCCGGTACGGCGCGATGTGCGACGGCATCCGGGCCGTGTGTCTCACCGACGTCCAGGCCGTCCCCGACCAGTCGACCGCGCTGCGCCTGGTGGTGCTCGCCGACCGCCTCTACGACCGCGAGGTGCCGGTGCTGGCCTCGGGCAAGCCCTTCGACGAGCTGTTCAGCGAGGAGATGCTGCGCGGCGGGTACCGCAAGAAGTACTTCCGGGCCATCTCGCGGCTGACGGCGCTGGCCCGGGACGCGGGGCCGCTGACCGCGCCGTAGCCGGGAGCCGCCCTGCGGGCCGGCTGTCCTCGGACGCCGGACGGGCCGGCTGTGCCGGGCTCACTCTTTGCGGTACGTCGCTACGCGACCGGTTCCCGGCGCCCGGAGCGCGTGGTACACACATGCGGATCACATCTCCTGTCCGCCAGCAGGGAGTTGCCGTATGTCCGCTACACGACGTCAGGTCCTGGCACGCACCGGCGCACTGGGGGCGTCCATCGCCTTCGCCGGGAGCATCCAGGAGATCTTCGCCGGTACCGCCACCGCCCAGTCCATGGGCCGCACCGGCTACGGCCCGCTGATCCCCGACCCGCGCGGGCTGCTCGACCTGCCCGCGGGGTTCCGCTACAAGGTCCTCTCCCGCGAGGGCGCCCCGATGTCCTCCGGGGAGGGGCCCGTCCCCGGCAACCACGACGGCATGGCGGCCTTCCCCGGCAGACACGGCCGCACCCACCTCGTACGCAACCACGAGAACCGCCTCAAGTCCCGGGTGCGCGTGCCCGCCGTCGAAGGGCTGACCTACGACCCCGTCGCCGAGGGCGGGTGTACGGCCCTGGAGCTGGACCGGCGGGGCAATGTGGCCGCCGAGCGCGTGGCCATCGCCGGCACCTCCACCAACTGCGCGGGCGGGCCCACCCCTTGGCGCACCTGGCTCACCTGCGAGGAGACCGAGGTCAGAGCGGGCGAGCAGGGCCACACCAAGGACCACGGCTTCATCTTCGAGGTCGACCCCTACGACCCGCGGCGCACCGGCGCCGTACCGCTGACGGCCATGGGCCGCTTCCAGCACGAGGCCGTCGCCGTCGACCCGCGCAACGGGACCGTCTACGAGACCGAGGACGCCTTCGACCGCCCCTTCGGGCTCTTCTACCGCTTCCGCCCCCGCAAGCCGCTGGGCGGGCGCGGTTCGCTGCGCGCGGGAGGTGCGCTCCAGGCGATGCGCGTACCGGATGTGCCGGACCTGTCCGCCGTCCGGGAGACCGGAGCGTGCTTCGAGCACGTGGAGTGGGTGGACGTCCCCGACCCGCTCGCCCGGCAGACCCCCGTCCGCCTCCAGGACTTCGGCCCCAAGGGCATCACCCACGCACAGAAGCTGGAGGGCTGCTACTGGGGCGGCTCCTGCGCGTACTTCGTCTCCAGTTACGCGCGCAGCACCGAGGGGTCGGCCGCCACCCACTTCGGCCAGGTCTGGAAGTACGACCCCGCGCGCCGCCGGCTCACCCTGGTCGTCGTCTTCGGCCCGGACACCGACATCCAGCTGCCCGGCGAGTCCCCCGACAACATCTGCCTGGCGCCCGGCGGCGGCCTGATGGTGTGCGAGGACGGCGACGGCGCCCAGTACGTCTACGGGCTCACCCGGCGGGGCCGGGTCCACCCCGTGGCGCGCGGGCGGCAGAACATCGGCACCCCGGACAAGCCGGAGTGGGGCGAGTTCGCGGGGGTCGCCTTCTCCCCGGACCACCGCACGATGTACGTCAACTGCTACACGCCCGGCACCACCTTCGCGGTCACCGGCCCCTGGGCCGACTGACTGGCGCGCCCCGCCGTCGCGCCCCAGGATCGGTAAGGGGGCAACACCGGAAGGGGTGCGCTGTGGCCGAGCACAAGGACCGGGCGAAGGACGGGAAGAGCGGGAAGGGCAAGAAGGGCAGGAAGGAAGACCGGGCGGAGGGCGGCAAGAAGGCGGGGCGCAGCGGCGGCGAGCCGCCCGCCCCTGTCCCCGCCCGGCTGGGTGACCTGTTGCGTATCCCGCCCGGCGAGCGGGTCTCCCTGGCCTCGTACGACACCAGGGCCACACCCGGCGGCCCGGACGCGCCCGGCGACAAGGCCGCCGGGCGCGCCGCGACGGCCGCGATGGGCGAGCGGCTGGCCGACCTCCAGGAGCGGCTGTACGCGGCGAGCACGGCGGGCGACCGACGACGGCTGCTGCTGGTCCTGCAGGGCATGGACACCTCGGGCAAGGGCGGCACGGTCAAGCACGTCATCGGCCTGTTCAACCCGTCCGGCTGCCGCATCAAGGCCTTCAAGGCGCCGACGGAGGAGGAGAAGAGCCACCCCTTCCTGTGGCGGATCATGCTGGCCCTGCCGCAGCCCGGCGAGATCGGCATCTTCGACCGCTCGCACTACGAGGACGTGCTGATCGCACGGGTGCGGGAGCTGGTCCCGCGCAGCCAACTGGGCCGCCGCTACGGGCTGATCAACCGCTTCGAGGAGTCGCTGGCCGAGTCCGGCGTGACCTTCGTGAAGGTGTTCCTGCACATCTCTTACGAGAAGCAGCGCGAGCGCCTGCTGCAGCGGCTGGACAACCCCGACAAGCACTGGAAGTTCAACACGGGCGACATCGAGGAGCGCGCGCTGTGGCCCGCCTACCAGCAGGCGTACGAGCTGGCGCTGGAGCGCTGCTCCAGCGAGGTCGCGCCCTGGTACCTGGTCCCGGCCGACCGCAAGTGGTACCGCAACTGGGCGATCAGCCGCCTGCTGCTGGAGCACCTGGAGGGGATGGACCCGAAGTATCCGGCGGCCGACTTCGATGTGGAGGAGGCGCGGGGGCGGCTGCTGGCGACCTGAGCGGGTGGCGGGCGGGGCGTAGGGCGAGGGCGTAGGGCGAACCGAAAGTTACGCTCCGTCTATGATCAACCGCTCTCGTGGCCGCATTTGCCCCGTTTCTCTCGTGCCGCTACTACTGATGGTGACCGCTTCAGGGCTCGCCGCCTGTGGCGCCCCGGCACCGGCCACGGCGCCGCCGCCAACGCCGCCGCGTACCCCCGCTCCCCCGGCCTCCTCCCCGGCGACCGGCGTTCCCACGCTCGCGGCGGGGCCCGGTGGCCGTACCCCCGTCTTCGAGCACGGGCGGCGCGAGGGCGCGGGCGAGCGGCAAGTGGCGCTGACCTTCGACGCCGACATGACCGCGGACCAGGGCCCGCGCGCGGCCCGCGGCGAACGCTTCGACAACCCTCGACTCATCGCCACCCTGCGCCGGTTGAAGGTCCCGGCGACCGTCTTCATGACGGGCAGGTGGGCCGAGCAGTACCCGGACCAGGCCCGGTCCATCGGCCGCGATCCCCTCTTCGAGGTCGCCAACCACTCCTACAGCCATCACGCCTTCACCCCCTCCTGCTACGGCCTGCCCACCGTCGCCCCCGAGGCGATGCGCGGCGATGTGGAACGGGCCTTCACCTCCTTCCGCCGCGCCGGAGTCCCCCGCCCGGTGCCCTACTTCCGCTTCCCCGGCGGCTGTTACGACGACCGCGCACTGCGCGCGACCGGCCCGGCCGGTGTGACGGCGGTGCAGTGGGACGTGGTCAGCGGCGACGCGTTCGCCCGCGACGCCGGGCGGGTGGCCGACCAGGTGCTGTCGGGAGTCCGCGCCGGCTCGGTGGTGGTGCTGCACTGCACCCGCAGCGCCGCGCCGGTGACGGAACAGGCGGTACGGCGCATCGTCCCCGAACTCCGGGCGCGCGGCTACCGGTTGGTGAAGGTATCGGAGTTGCTGGAGTGAGCGGACCGGGGCAGGTCAGCCCGAGCAGGCCGACCGCTGCGCCTCCAGCCACTCGCACTGCGGACACAGCACCACGCCGGGCCGGGTGACCGGGTACTCGGTGGGCTCGCCGCACTGGACACAGTCCGCGTACGGCGGAGCCGCCGCGGCGGTGGCGGGCTCGGGCACGGATACGGCCGGGGTGCAGTAACCGTCGACCGTAGGGGCCGAGGCCGCAGACGGCGCTGCGGGGTCGGACGGCGCCGGAGAGGGTGCGTCGGGCATGGATCGAGCCTACTGCGGCAGGTGCCGGGCCTCCGAGGGGACGGCCATGGAGCCTGTCGTCAACGTCCCGTCGTTCGCCCGGAGGGTGGGCCTGGCGGCATCTGGTGAAGGGGGCACCTCCCGTGCCCGTTCAGGCGTGGGGAAGAGGTGTCGTGCCAGGCGCCGCCAGGCAGACGGGACTGTGACGACAGGCCCCAGGGGCTGCGCCTCCACGCCCTGGGGCGTGCTCGCCGTGTGCGGCCGGGTCAGGTGCGGCGGGAGTCGAGGGCGCAGGCCAGGGCGACGGCGGTGGTGGCGATCGCCGCGGTGGCGATCAGGGGGAGCCAGGGGAGGGTGATGGTGCCGGTCGAGGAGCCGGTGACCAGGCCGGTGACGGCGGCGTTGGCGGGCGAGGGGGCCAGGACCAGGAGGAAGAGCGCGGCCAGCAGGCCCGCGGGGATCGCCTGGGCAGGGCTGCGCAGGATCGGCCGGTTGCACAGGGCGCCGACCGCGACGCCCAGAAGGACGCAGGCGAGCGCGGCGAGCAGGCCGGCGCCGGTCGCGGGCAGGACCGGGACCGGGGTGCGGTGGTCGGAGGCGTGCGGGTCGGCCAGGAGCGCCACGTACGCCGTACCGGCAAGTGCGAGGACGGTCCCGGCGAGCGCGCCGGCCAGTACGGAGGCGAGGTGGGCGCGGGCCGGTCCCGCGGCAGCGGCGGCACAATTGCGGGCCGCGGAGGGCTCGTTGGTGACGGCGGCCCGGACGAGCCAGGCGGTGACGGGGAGCAGCGGGGCGGCGGCGTAACCGTAGGAGTCGAGGATGGGGCCGCCGGTCTGTACGCCGATGACCAGGTACGCGGCGTACACGATGACCGGCGGCAGCCAGCGGTGCGAGCGCAGCAGCAGGGCCGATTGATAGCGCAGGAGCGGGAGCAGGGGTGCGGTCACGGGGTGCTGCCTCGGTGAGATCGGGGGGCTGGAGGGGGATCGGTGTACGGGGCCGGGGCCGACGGTCAGCTGGGGCGCGGCGGAGCGCTCAGCGTGCGGACGCCCCGGATGTGCCACGGCGGGCGGGCCGTGAGGAGGGCGTGCAGCAGGGCGTCGGAGTGGGCGGCGGGGACGGAGAGGCGCAGCACGCCGCCCGTCGCGATCTCCACTGCGGGGGCGCCCGGCAGTGCGACGGCGAACGCGGACCACTGCTGCGTGGAGCCTCCGGGCCCTTGCCCCGGCGGCGCTTCGGCTTCGATCTCGACGGTCCCGGACCGTGCGAGGGTCTCCTCACCGGCGGCGGTCCCGGACCGTGCGGGAGTCTCCTCACCGGCGGCGGTCCCGGCCTGTACGGCGGCCCCGGGAGCAGCTTCCGGCGCGGCGGCGCTGCCGGGTCCGACGGCACCGGAAGCCGCGGGCGGCGTGGGGAGCAGGGCCGTGCCCTCGACGCGCAGGACCGTGTCGGCGGTGGCCGCCAGGCGGCGTGGGTCGTGGTCGACGAAGACGGCCGTGGCACCGGCCGCGACGCGCTCGGTGACCGCGTCGTCGAGGGTGGTGCGCGCGGTGCGGTCCAGGCCCGTCCAGGCCTCGTCCAGGACGAGGAGGCCGGGTTCGGCCAGGAGCGCCTGGGCGACGGCGACCTTCTGGGTGGAGCCCTTGGAGAGTTCGGACAAGGGCGTACGGGCGTGCTCGGCGGCCCCGAAGCGCTCCAGCCAGGTGTGGGCGCGGCGGGTGGCCTCGGCGCCGCGCAGGCCGTGCACCCGGCCCAGGTGGGTGAGGTAGCCGACGGCGGTGAAGGGCAGCGCGGCCGGGAAGCGCTCGGGGACGTAGGCGGTGCGCGGACGGCAGGTTATCCGGCCCGTACTGGGGGCGTCGATGCCCGCCAGGAGCCGCAACAGGGTGGATTTCCCGCTGCCGTTGGGGCCCTCGACGCGCAGCAGGGCGCCCGGGGGCACGATGAGGTCGATGCCCCGCAGCACCCAGGGGCCGCGCAGGCCGTAGCGGCGGCCGACCTTGTCCAGCCTCATCGGCGGCCGTCCCGTCGACGCGACTGCCCCTGCCGCCCTCGCCCTGCCCATCGCCCGCGTTTCCCCGTTGTCCTCGTCGCCACGGCCCCGCCGTCGCATCCCGCCGTCACGGCCCGGCCGTCCCCCTGGCCACCGCCGTCCCCTCAACGCCTGCCGCGGCCGGATCAGTTCCCCGCGGTCTTCTCGGGGCGCAGTTCACTGGGGCGTACGATCACGAACCCCTCGCCGTCCAGGCGGAGTTGGACCACCTCGCCGGAGCCGCCGCGGAGCATCGAGCCCATGCTCTGCGAGCGGTGCATGGAGGTGTGCAGCGAGGCGCTCCAGCCCACGACCGCGTCGGTGTCGACGAAGACCGGGGCCTGCGGCGAGACGGGTATGACGATGGGGTTGCCCTCGCACATCACGGCGAGCTTGCCGTGGCCGGTGAAGACGGAGTTGAACAGGCCGCCGCCGGTCATCCCGGCGCCCTTGACGACCTTGATCTCGTAGGACAGCGTCGGGTCGAAGCACAGCACGTTGCGGCCGTTGACGGTGAGGCTGTCGCCGGGCGCGAGGTCGACGATGAAGACATTGGCGGCCTCGTGGGCGAACCACACCTCGCCCTGGCCGCGCACGGTCATCAGGGCCAGGCCCTCGCCGGTGACGGCGCGCTTGAGGAACTTGCCCACCCCCTGGCCGAGTTTCTCGAACTTCAGGTCGCCGCGGTAGGCGACCATCGAGCCCTGGCGGGCGTAACACTCGCCCTGGACGGCGTACTTGATGGACTTGGCGTTCTGCTGGGTCATGCCCGGCGCGGTGGCCGGGGTGACCATGTGCTCGGAGGCGAAGAGGTCGCTGTGCATGCCCGGATCGTACGGCGACCCCTCGGCGCCACCCCGGCCCTTCACCGGACTGTGGCGCACTTCGGCCGGTGAGCGGGTGGATTCCTGGGGTGCCGTGAGCGGCCGATCCGTACGGTGTGGTGCGCGCGCCCGCCCGTCACGGCAGCCCGGCGGAGCCTTGACCTGGGCGGGGACGGCCCCGGCACGGTCGGCGGCGGCTGGCACACTGGCTTGTGTGACCCACACCGATGCCGACACGGACACCACCGCCCCCGCCGACACAGCCGCCACCCGCTCCCCCTCCAGCCCGTTCCGCCACGAGGAGACCGACCGGGACGCCGCCCCGCAGTTCGTGCTCCCGCTCGTGGTGCGGGTGGAGCGGGCCGAGCCCCCGTCGCGTACGGACGCCCTGGGGACGGCGGCGCGCGCGGTGCTGGTGCTGCTCTCGGACGAGCGCGCGACGGGCGAGGGCGAGTGGGCCCGGGCCGTACGGGACTGGCAGGACGCCCGTATCCGCAAGGTGGTACGGCGGGCCCGCGGCGCCGAGTGGCGGCGGGCGGAGGCGCTGCCGGGCATCACGGTCACGGGCGACGCCGCCCAGGTGCGGGTCTTCCCGCCGGTGCCGCTGGACGGCTGGCCAAAGGACCTGGCCAGGCTCCAGGTCTCGGGGACGGACCTGGACGATCCGCACCCTCCGGCGGCCCCCCAAGCCGAGGTCCCGGTGCTGTGGCTGAATCCCGCCCTGGAGATGTCGGCGGGCAAGGCCATGGCCCAGGCCGGGCACGGCGCGCAGCTGGCGTGGTGGGAGCTGACCCCGGCGCGGCGCGCGGCCTGGCGCGCGGCGGGCTTCCCGCTGGCCGTACGGACCGCACCGCCCGCGGACTGGGAGCGGCTGAACACCGCCGGGCTGCCGGTGGTCCGCGACGCGGGTTTCACCGAAATCCCGGCAGGCTCGGCCACGGTCATCGCCGACCACCCCGCACTGCGTGGATCACAGGGTGCGGACGGGAACGCCGCGGACGGCTGAACCGTTCTGGGGGCATGGGGAGTTGGGTGGTCAATGTGCTGGCGGGGGTGGCCGCGCTGGGATCCACGCTGTTCTTCGCCGACCGGGCGCTGCTGTGGTGCGAGCGGCGCGGCTGGATCTACTGGCGCAGGCGCAAGGGCCTGTCGTCGATCGGCACGGAGTTCGCCCAGGGGGTCGTTCCGGGCGCGGGCCACGCCCAGCAGGCCCTGGCCCAGGAGCGGGTGCGCAAGAACGTCCGCCCCGCCGAGGAGCCGCCCGTCCATGTGGACCTGGACATCGGCGTCGTGCACATACGGCAGGCCGGGGGCGAGGGCGGACGGCGGCCGCTCGGGCCGAACATACCCCCGCAGCCCGGGAGTTGAGGGGCGGGCGGGCGCGCGTCAGGCGGTCGTGCGTCAAGCCTTCATGCATCAGGCGCTCGCGCGTCAGACCGTCGCGCGTCAGACCCTCGCGCGTCAGACCCTCGTGCATCAGGCCGTCGCGCGTCAGGCGGTGAGCCAGGTGCGGCGGTTCCTGGCCACCGTGTAGACCCGCTCCACGCGTACGGGAGCGAGCACCCCGCCGAGCGATCCGAGCGCGGCGATCTCCCGCGGGTCGGGGACGACGCGTACGTCCTCCACCGAAGCGTCGGTCTCGACCCGGGACGCGCCCACGAACGCCAGCGCCGGCCTCGCCTGCACCCGGAAGCCGCAGCCCCGGCTCAGGACGTAGGACGCGCGCCGGGCCGCCTGGCGGGCGATGCGGACGTAAGGCTGCGGGCGGCGGCCGCGGTTGACCCGTACTCCGTCCTCACCCACCATCACGCGGGCCCGGCGCAGGAGATACGTGTCGATGCACAGCACCCCGCCGGGGCCGATGAGGAGGTGGTCGATGTCGGCCTCGGGCGGCAGCGGCAGTGAGTGCAGTACGTACCAGCCGCTGGCGGTGAGGCGGTCCAGTTCGGCGCCGACCGTGCTCTGGCCCGCCAGGCCGCGGCGCCAGGCGTCCTGCGGCGGGCGGCGGCCCAGCAGCCGGGCCAGGAACAGCGAGACGGCGGCGCGCGGCTGCTCGGCCAGGCGGGCGCGGAGTGCCTCGCCGGGACGGTTGGGCGCGAGGTCGTCGTCGGGCGGCAGGAACAGCCGGTCCGGGTCCAGGGCATAGCGCGCTTCCGGTTTCGCCTCCCACTCCCCGCCCGGCACACCGGGCCCACCGCCGCATGCCGGCTCCCACGGGTCCCCGTACCTGCCGGGCCCGTCCTGCCGCTCGGTCACGATGCACCACCCCCCACGGGTCATAGCAGCAGCCCCCGGCATTCCGGGCAAGGGGTGCACCGCGCCATACTCGGCGTATGGGCTTCGTCGTCTTCATGACCTTGCCGGGCCTGGTGATCCTGCTGACGGTGATCGCCTTCGCCGACCAGCTGATGCTGCGTATGGGCCGGGCCGGTCTGCTGCCGTGGCGCGGCGGACGGCAGGGGCAGATCTCGGCGACCGGCTTCGAGCAGCTGCACGCGAGCCTCTCTCCGGGCAAGCAGCACGAACTCAAGCAGCGCCAGACCTCGCTGGCGCTGCGCGACGACGAGGAGGACGGCGCCCCGCCGCACCGCACCCGCGTCGACCTGGACGCGGGGCGCGCGGTGATACGGCGCGCGGTCCCGTAGCAGGGGCAGTCCCCCGGCGGGACGCGAGCCCGTAGCGGAAGCAGGCTGGTAGTGGGGCGCGAGCTCGCAGCAGAAGCAGGACCGCAGTGGGGCGCGAGCTCGCAGCAGAAGCAGGCCCGTAGTGGGCGGGGCGGTCGGCGGTCGGCATCGTCGCAGGCCGGGCGGTGTACGGCCGTGGCCGTACGAAGGCGGGGGTGGGCGCCGGAGCCCGAAGCCGGGGACGTACCGTTTCGTGCTGTGATCACGTCAATCATCGGTTTCACCGTCGTCGCGGCGCTGCTGACCGTCTCCCCCGGTCCCGACCTGGCCGTGGTGCTGCGCACCGCGCTCGGCTCGGGGCGGCGCGCCGCGCTGTGGTCGGCGCTGGGCATAGCCACCGGGTGCTTCGTGTGGGGACTGGCCGGCGCGGTCGGGCTGACGGCGATGCTGTCGGCCTCCCGGGTCGCCTATGACGTGCTGCGGATCGCCGGGGCGCTGTATCTGGTGTGGCTGGGCTTCCAGGCGCTGCGCGGCGCCCGCCGCCAGGCTGCCCGGCGGGAGCCTGGCGAGGCGGCGGAGCGAGCCGGTCTGCCGGGCTCGGCGGGCGCCCCGGGCGGCACGGACGCGACGGGCGGCACGGACGCGACGGGAATCGCCGGCGGTACGGCCAGCGACGGCGGTACGGGCCCCGCCGGCGGTCCCACGCTGTCGCCCTGGCGGGCGTTCCGTACCGGGCTGCTGACCAATGTGCTCAACCCCAAGGTCGGCGTGGTCTATATGTCGCTGCTGCCGCAGTTCATCCCGCACGATGCGCCGGTGGTCGCCACGACGCTGCTGCTGGTCGCCGTGCACGCCGCCCTGGGCCTGCTCTGGCTGGGCACCGTCGCCCTCGCCGTGCACCGGGCCCGCGCCGTCTTCCAACGCCCGCGCGTACGCCGCCGCCTGGACCAGGCCACCGGTGGCGTGCTGATCGCGCTGGGCCTCGCCGTCGGCGCCGAGGCCGCCGGATGACCCCGCGGATCACGCCTGTGGTGCCGCCCGGACCGCGCGCCGAAGAAGCTCAAATCAAGCTCTGAATCGGGCCCGTACAGGGTTCGCCCCTGCGCGCGGGGGCCATCAGTACCGAACATCACGGAGCGCGCGGCAGCGTGGGCGCGCGCCGCGCACCAGCGCACACAGCAAGGTCAGAGCTAGGGGGGAACGACCATGGAACGCCTCGGTACGGGGATCGGCTGGCGGCCGGAGATCGCGGACGAGATCGCGGGGCTGCCCGGTGTGGACTGGGTGGAGGTCGTGGCGGAGAACATCTGTCCCGGCCACCTCCCGCACGCTCTGGAGGAACTGCGCCGGCGCGGTACGACCGTGGTGCCGCACGGCGTCTCGCTCGGACTGGGCGGTGCCGAACGCCCGGACGCCGGGCGGCTGTCCGCGCTCGCCGAGCGCGCCGAGGCGCTGGCCGCGCCGCTGGTCACCGAGCACATCGCGTTCGTACGGGCCGGGGGCCCGCTGACCGCCTCGCCGCGGATGGAGGCCGGGCACCTGCTGCCCGTGCCGCGCACCCGCGATGCGCTGGACGTGCTGTGCGAGAACGTGCGTATCGCACAGGACGCGCTGCCCGTGCCGCTCGCCCTGGAGAACATCGCGGCGCTGATCAGCTGGCCGGGCGAGGAGATGACCGAGGGGCAGTTCCTGGCCGAGCTGGTGGAACGGACCGGGGTGCGCCTGCTCATCGACGTCGCCAACCTCCACACGAACCATGTGAACCGGGGCGAGGACCCCGCGCTCGCCCTGGACGAACTGCCGGTCGAGGCCATCGCGTACGTACACGTCGCCGGAGGTGTGGAGAAGGACGGCGTGTGGCACGACAGCCACGCCCACCCGGTGACCCAGCCCGTGCTGGACGTCCTGGCCGAGCTGTGCGCCCGCACCCTGCCGCCCGGTGTGCTGCTGGAGCGCGACGAGGACTTCCCGCAGGCCGGAGAGCTCGCCGGGGAACTGGACGCGATACGCGCCGTGGTGAAGGAGGCCCGCCATGCCGGAGCCGTCTGAGCGGCCGGAGCTGTCCGAAGCCACCGACGCGGCGCGGCAGCGGCTGGCGCTGGCGCAGACCGCGCTGCTGTCCGCGCTCGTCGCGGACACCCCGCCGCCGGAGGGGTTCGACCGGGGCCGGCTGCTGATCCAGAGCCGCTCGCTGGCCGCCAAGCGCGCGTCGGTGGTCGCCAAGGTCGCTCCCGAACTGCCGGAGATCCTCGGCAGGGACTACCGGCCGGCCTTTCTCGCCTACGCGCGGGGCCGCCCGATGAGCGGTGGCTACCGGCAGGACGCACTCGACTTCGCCGTCCATCTGCTGGCCCTGGACCGCCCGGCCGACCCGGCCGCGCGGCAGCGGCTGACCCAGTGGTGGCGGGACCGCTCCGGCCCCCGGCCCCCGGCCGGCACCCGCATATCCCGCTTCGTCCGGGCCGCCCGGCTCGCCCTGCACAGGAGGTAACCGCTATGTCCGTCGCACTGTTGGCAACCCTGGCGGTCGCCGTCTCCTCCCTGCTGCTCGTCATCGCCGCCGTCCGGATCAACCTGGCGACGCCGTCCGCCCGTCTCACCACCGCGCGCGCCCGGAACGTGTGGGAGGTGGCGTTCCTCTCCGGCGGCCCGGCGCGGGTCGCGGACACCGCCATCGCCGGTCTGCACGCGCGCGGGCGGCTGGCCGTCGGCGGTCCGGGGGTGGTGACCGTACGGCAGGCCGTCGCCCGCGACGCGGTGGAGTCCGCGGTACTGGAGTCGCTGGCCCGCATCCCGGACGGCTCGCTCGCGGCCCTGCGCCAGGCGGTGATGCGCAGCGCCGCCGTCCAGGGCATCGGTGACGAGCTGCGGCTGCGCGGTCTGATGCGGCACCCCGGCCCCGGCCGCCCCTGGCGCAAGCTGGCCACCTGGCAGCGCTGGGTGTGCCTGGTGGGCTTCGCGCTGAGTGTGCTGCTGACCGTCACCAAGATCATTCCTACGGGTCCGTGGGAGCTGCCCTTCCCCTTCAAGGTGGCGCCCGCCGCCATCGTCGGTTTCATCGTCGCCACGGTCTGCAGGAGGGCCGTGAGCCGCCGGGTGACCAAGGCCGGGAGCTTCGCGGTGAAGCGGTACCGCAGGGCCAGCCGCCGGGACGCGATCGCCGCGGCCGGCAGCACCGCGGCGGTGGCGGTGGCGCTCGGCGGCATCGTGATGCTCACCGACAGCGCGCTGCGCGAGCAGCTGGACGAGGCCCAGCGCGCCCTGGCCGCCGCGCCGGCCGGTGCCTCGTCCTGGTCCGGCTCGGCGTCGTCCTCGAACTCCTCGTCGGCGGCGGCCACTTCCTGCTCGTCCGGCTCAAACTCGGGCTCGGACGCGTGGTGGGTGTGGCCGGGCGGCTCGGGCTCGGACACCTCGTGGTGCGGTTCCGCCGACAGCGGTTCCGACTCCAGCTGCGGCAGCTCCTCCTGCGGCGGAAGCTCCAGCTGCGGAAGCAGCAGCAGTTCGTCGTGCAGCAGCTCCAGCTCCAGCTGCAGCAGCGGTTCAAGCTGCGGCAGCTGACACCGCCCGGGCCGTCGGGCCTGTCGGCCAAGCCCCGCCGTTCGCCCGGAGGGCGGGCCTGGGGGCGTCTGGTGCGGTACATCGCGAGGCGGAGGGTCGCCCCGGTGCCGGGTGTACCAGGGTGAGCCCGACAACGCGGCGAGCGTGCGTGCCAGACGCCGCCAGGCAGACGGGACGTTGACGACAGGCCGTAGGCCCTGCCGGCAGGCTCTCACCTGGCCCGCGATGCCTTGCGGGGTGCGCGTACGGGCTTGCCTGCCGCCCTCCGGCCGCCACGGGCAACCGGTCAACGTACCAGCGGGGGCGGCCCGTTGAGCGGGCTTCCCCGAACGGGTGCCGGGTGCGGCACACCGCGCACTAGCGTGCGGTGCCGCACCAGGAGGCACCATGCGAAGCGTCACCGGAACCGGTCTTGTCGTCACCGCGCTCGTCGCGACCGCCGCCGCGCTGCTCTTCCCCGTCCTGTCCTTCGCCGGCCGCAACGGCGGCGGGGGCGGCCCCGGCGGCGTCAACGCACAGACCGTGGCGACCCAGTTCGGCCCGCTGTCCGCGCTGGACCGGGATTTCGTGCAACGCGTGCGGCTGGCCGGGCTGTGGGAGCTGCCCGCGGGCCGGCAGGCGCAGGAGCGCGGCACGACCCGGGCCGTACGGACCGCTGGCGACCATCTCGTCGAGGGCCACGCCGAACTCGACCGCCGCGTACGGGAATTGGCCGCCCAGCTCGCCCTGAGCCTGCCCAACCGGCCCACCGCGCAGCAGCGGGACTGGCTGGCCCAGCTGACGGCGGCGCGCGGCGCACAGTACGACCGGACGTTCGCCAACCTGCTGCGGGCCGCGCACGGCAAGGTCTTCACCGTGGTCGCGCAGGTGCGCGCCACCACCCGCAACACGCTGGTCCGGGGGCTGGCGGACAGCGCCAACACCACCGTCCTGGACCACATCGCCGTGCTCGAACAGACCGGGTTCGTCGACTTCGACGCCATCGCCAGGGAAGCCGCGACCGCCTCCCCGCCGCCGAGCCCGACCGCCGCGCCGCCGTCCATCGGGGCCGCGACCGCCGCGCCGCCGGTGCCGCTGTCACCGTCGGCGACGTATTCGCTGCCTCCGCCCGCGACCCCACCCGCCGACCTGCGCAGCCCGACCGCCACCAGCGACCGGCCCGACCGGACCAGCCGGACCGGCCGAAACAACCGCGCCGACCGGACCAGCCGGGCCGACCAGAGCAGCCACGCCAGGCGGGCCGACCCGAGCAGCCACGCCGACCGGACCGGCCAGAGCAACCGGGCCGACCGGACCGGCCGTACCGCCCCGCACGCCGAGCGGCACCCGGCCGCCCGGAAGAACTCCCCGAAGAAACAGCCCCCGCACCCCGGACACCCCCTTCCGCCCGAACAACCCCTTCCCCCTGAAGAAGCCCTCCGCCCCGACCAAAGCCCCCAGCACCACAAGGCTCCTCGCCACGAGAAGTCTCCTCAGCACGAGAAGAAGTGATCCCCCATGCCCCACCGGCCTCCCGAACCCGACCGCCGCCCCGCGCCCGGCAGCTCTCCCCCGTCTCCCGCGCGCCACCGCCGCCGTCTCAGCGCCAAGCACCTCGTGCTCATCGCGCTGTTCTCGCTGCTCGGCTCCGCTGGCACCTTCGCCGCCGTCACCGGCAGTGCCTCGGCCCATGACCCCGCTCCCCCGTCCGCATCGCCTTCCTCCTCCAACTCGTTACCCAGCGTGACAGACCCCACTGACAATCCCCCCGCCGGTCCCTCCCAGAACCCCGACGCCCCGGACAGCCCCGACACCTCCGCCGACCCCGCCGACCCCGCCAACCCCGAAGACTCCAACAACGCCGACAACACCAACAACTCCCATGGCCCCGACTCCCCCTCCGGCACCCACGTCGACCAGGGCGGCCCCTCCCCCGACGACTTCGTCGACATCCGCTCCGTACGCCCCGACTCCCAGCGCCCCCGCGCCGGCCGCGACGCCTCCACCGGCGCCTTCACCACCCGCTGCGGCCGCAACGAGAACGGCCACAACAACCCGGACAACTTCATCGTCACGCCGGGCGTGAGCAACGGCGCCCACCACCTCCACGACTACGTCGGCAACCTCTCCACCGACGCCTTCTCCACCGACGACTCGCTGCGCGCGGCCGGCACCACCTGCGCCCGCGGCGACAAGTCCACCTACTTCTGGCCCGTGCTGCGCCTGCGCGGGACCGACGCCGACCAGGAGGGCGGCGCCGACGGCAACGTGGGCCGCGTACTGACCCCCCGCAGCGTCTCGCTGACCTTCCTCGGCAACCCCACCTCCAAGGTCACCGCGATGCCCGAGGCGCTGCGCGCCATCACCGGTGACGCGAAGGCGGCCACGAACGGCACCGCCAACGCCCGCGCCCAGTGGACCTGTACGGGTCAGGAGAACCGCCGCCTGACCGACAAGTACCCGCTGTGTCCGCGCGGCAGCCAGGTCGTACGGCTGCTGGACTTCCCCAGCTGCTGGGACGGCGCCAACACCGACAGCGCCGACCACCGCGGCCACCTCGCCTTTCCCGACCGGGCCGACGGCAGCTGCCCCAGCGGCACCCGGGCCGTGCCCCAGCTGCGGATGCGGCTGACCTACGCCGTCCCCGCCCGGCCGCTCGCCTTCGCCGTCGACAGCTTCCCCGAGCAGCTGCACAAGCCCGTCACCGACCACGCCGACTTCGCCAACTTCATGCCGCGCGCGCTGATGGACACGGCCGTACGCTGCATCAACTCCGGCCGCCGCTGCGACTGACCGGTCCGCCGGGCGCCCGGCAGCCCCCATCCCACGCCGAGGCGCCCGGCAGCCTTCGGCCCGCCCCAGCCCACGCCGGCGCACCCGGCGGGCCAGCCCGTCCCAGCCCCCAGGCCCCACCCGCCCCACGCCCGAATATTGGACACAACCGTGGCGCTTCACCGCCCCGTCCAGTAGAACTCGGCCATGTGGCTCATATTTCTCATGGTGGCCTGGGTGGTGGCGGCGCTGTCCTGCGCCCGGCTGTGCCGCGCCGCCTTCGCCGCCGCCCAACGACCCGACACTGTGCAGAGACCCGACGCCGCCCAAAGACCCGACACCGCCCAGAGACCCGACGCCGGCCCGCCCGGTACCCGCCCGCCCGGTACCCCTCCGCCCGGCGCCGCAGGCCCCGACCGTGAGGTCCCCTCGCTGCGCCGTCTGACCCTGTACGAGGCGGCCTACCTGGCCGGGGGCACCCACCGGGTGGCCGACGTCTGCCTGGTGGCCATGGCCACCCAGCGCCGCCTCCACCTGGCGCACACCGGCTGGGCGACCGTCGTGGACACCGAGGGCCACGACGACATGGAGCGCAGCGTGATCACCGCGATCGGCCCCGAGGGCCAGTCCCGGGTGCCGTCCGTGCGGAGCGCTTTCGCCGCCGCCGAGCCGGTCCGCGCCCTGACCGAGCGGCTGGTCACCGCGGGCCTGGCGGTCCCCACCGCGGCCCGCACCGACATCGCCAGCGCGCTCCGCCAGGTCAAGGGCGCCTCCGCCCTGGTGCTGCTGATCGCCCTCGCCACCCTGTTGCTGCTGCCCTCGGACACCGGCCACGGCCCGCTGGCCGCGTGGTTCGCGCTGCCCCTGGTGCTCACCCTCGGCACCTGGGCGATCGCCCGGGTGGAGATCCCCGCCGACACCGGCTGGGCCTCCCCTGCCGGACAGGACCTGCTGCGCGCGACGGACGGCCTCCTCGACAGCGCCGACGCCCGTACCACAGAGGGCGCACCCGCCGGGCGCGGCGCCCCGCGCCGCCCGGCCGACGACACCCGCGCGGCCCTGTCCGCACTGGCCCTGCACGGCCCGGACGCCCTGCCCGACCCGGCCCTGCGCGCCGCGCTCCACGCATCCGGGGCATAGCCACCGACACCGCATCCGGGTGCTTTACATCCTCAACTCCCGCACCAAGTATCCCTTTTGTTCGTTGTGCCAAATGCCGTGCGTCACATGTGCGCACGCGCTGGTGACAACACTTCCTGTACGAAGGGACGGCTTGTGAGAGCAGTAGCGTTGTACGGCACCATCGGGTCACTGGTCCTGTCCGCCCTCGCCGCCGCCCCGGCGGGCGGCGTCGGCGTCTCCACCACACCACCGGCCCCGGCCCCGGCCCCCATCTCCTTCGGCCGGTGCGCCCCCGAGGAGCACCTGCCCGCCACCGTCGAGTGCGGCAGGCTCACCGTCCCCCTCGACTACGACCGCCCGCGCGGCAAGCAGATCCAGCTGACCGTCAGCCGCGTCCGCGCCACCGGCAGGCCCGCCGAGCGCCAGGGCGCGCTGGTCTTCAACCCCGGCGGGCCGGGCGCCTCCAGCATGGACTTCCCCATGTACGGCACCCTCCCCAAGTGGCGCAAGGTCGCCCGCGCGTACGACTTCGTCGGCTACGCGCCGCGCGGGGTGGGCCGCTCCGCCCCGCTCTCCTGCCAGGACCCCGCCGAGTTCACCAAGGCGCCCACCGACAGCCCGCGAAACCCCTCCGAGCGGTTCAAGCGGGCCAAGGTCGCCGAGGCGAAGGCGTACGCGCTGGGCTGTGCGCGCAACGCGGGGGCGGCCCTGCCGCACTACACCACGCTCAACAACGCCCGCGACCTGGACATGCTGCGCGCGGCACTGGGCGAGAAGAAGCTGACGTACATGGGCGCCTCCTACGGGACGTACTTCGGCGCCGTCTACGCGACGCTCTTCCCCGGCCACGTCCGCCGCATGGTCTTCGACAGCGTCGTCAACCCGGAGCCCGGCCAGATCTGGTACCGCAACAACCTCGACCAGAACATCGCCTTCGAGGGCCGCTGGCGCGACTTCCGCCGCTGGATGGCCAAGCACCACGCCACCTACGGCCTGGGCAGGACGGAGGCCGAGGTGCTGCGCTCGTACGAGAGCGTGCGCGACGAGCTGCGCCACCACCCCGCGGGCGGCAAGGTCGGCCCGGCCCAGCTGCAGGCCGCCTTCCTCAAGGCGGGCTACAACGACGGCTACTGGCCGCTGCGGGCCGCCGCGCTGGCCGCGTACCTCAAGGGCGATGCCAAGCCGCTGATCGCGCAGGCCGCGCCCAAGCCGGAGGAGGCCGTCGACGAGGAGAACGGCAACGCCGTCTACACGGCGGTGGAGTGCAACGACGCGCCCTGGCCGCGCGACTGGAAGACCTGGGACCGGGACAACACCCGCGTGGCGCGCATCGCCCCGTTCGAGACCTGGGACAACGCCTGGATGAACCTGCCCTGCGCCTTCTGGCCCAAGGGCGACAAGGCCAAGCCCGACGGCGGGCAGCGGCCGATGGACGTACGGACCGCGCCGGGCGCGCTGCCGCCGGTGCTGCTGATGGCCGCCGAGCGCGACGGGGCGACGCCGTATCCGGGCGCGCTGGAGCTCCAGCGCAGGCTGCCCGGCTCCTCTCTGGTGACCGAGCGCAACGCGGGCACGCACGGCATCGCCTTCAGCGAGAACGACTGCGTGAACAAGTACGCCGAGGACTATCTGCTCAAGGGCCGGACCCCCGGGCGGCAGGCGTTCTGCGCACCGCACCGGGAGCCCGACCCGGAGCCGCCGGCCGGCAGCTGACCGGCCGGGACGTGGCTCAGGCCAGGCCTGCGACCAGCTCGGATACCGCCTTGCGGCGTCCGGTGTAGAAGGGGACCTCCTCGCGGACGTGCATCCGCGCCTCGGAGGCACGCAGGTGGCGCATGAGGTCGACGATGCGGTGCAGCTCGTCGGCCTCGAAGGCCAGCAGCCACTCGTAGTCGCCCAGCGAGAAGGACGCGACCGTATTGGCGCGCACGTCCGGGAAGCCGCGGGCCATCTTGCCGTGGTCCGCGAGCATCCGGCGGCGGTCCTCGTCGGGCAGCAGGTACCAGTCGTAGGAGCGCACGAAGGGGTAGACGCTCACGTAGTCGCGGGCGACCTCGTCGGCCAGGAAGGCCGGGATGTGCGACTTGTTGAACTCCGCGGGGCGGTGCAGCGCCATGTTGGACCACACCGGCTCCAGGGCGCGGCCCAGCTTGGTGCGGCGGAAGAGGTTGTACGCCTCCTGGAGCGCGTCCGAGGTCTCCGAGTGCCACCAGATCATGACGTCGGCGTCGGCGCGCAGGCCGGAGAGGTCGTAGGTGCCGCGTACGACGACATCCTTGGCGGCGAGCTGGGCGAACAGCTCCTCGACCTCGTCGGCGTAGCCGGCGCGGTCCTCGGGCAGGGCGTCGCGGAGCTTGAAGACCGACCAGAGGGTGTAGCGGATGACCTCGTTGAGGTCCTTGGCCTTCTTGCCGGCGTTCGGGATCTTTTCGGGGGTGGCGGAAGCGTCAGTCATGCCGTCCATTCTCACTCGCCCGCCCCGGCGGCCTGCGCCAGGGTGGCCAGCACGGCGTCGGCGGCGCCGTGGGCGTCGGCGATGCAGGCGGGGATGCCCACGCCGCCGTAGACCGCGCCGCACACCCGCAGGCCGCCGAGGCCCGCGACGTCCTTGCGGATACGGGCCACCCGCTCCAGGTGTCCGACCGGGTACTGCGGCAGTCCGGCGTCCCAGCGGGTGACGGTGGAGGCGACGGGGCGGGCGCCCAGGCCCACCGCTTCGCCGAGGTCGGCGAGGGAGAGCGCGACCAGGTCGGCGTCCTCGCGCCGCAGGTCGGCCTCGTCCCCGTAGCGCCCGACGGAGGTGCGCAGCACGAACACGTCCGGGTCGGCGTCGGCGATCCAGCCCCACTTGCGGCTGGCGAAGGTGGACGCCTTGATCCGGTGGCCGTCCACGGGGGGTACGAGGAAGCCGCTGCCGCTGAGCACCTGCTCGACCTCCGAGCGGCGAAAGGCCATGGTGACCAGGGCCATCGAGGCGTACTCGACGCCGGCCAGCTCGGCTGCCGCGGCCGGGGCGTGGGAGGCCAGCAGCGCGGACGCGACGGGCGCGGGGGCCGCCAGCACCACCGCGTCCGCCTCGATCGCCCCGGCTCCGCCGGGTCCGTCCACGGCGATCCGCCAGCCCTGCGCGGTGCGCTCTAGGCCGCGTACGGGGGTGCGGGTGCGGATCGTGGCGCCCGCGGCCCGTACCGCTTCGGCGACCGCGAGCGGCAGCTGCCCGACGCCGCCGTCGATGCCCATGAAGACGGGCCCCTCGGCCTGCGGGCGGGCGGCGGCGCGCGCCTGGATCGCCCGTACGCCCTCGATCAGGGAGCGTTCGGCGCGGGCGGCCTCGAAGAGCTGGGGGACGGCGGCGCGCATCGAGATGCGGTAGGCGTCGCCCGCGTACACGCCGCCCAGCAGCGGCTCCACGAGCCGGTCGACGACCTCGCGGCCCAGGCGGGCGGCGACGTACTCGCCCACCGCCACGTCCTCGCCGACCTCCACCCGCGCCAGCGTCGCGTCCTCGCCGATACGCTCCAGGCCCTCCTGCGAGAGGACGCCGGAGGCCGCGAGCGGGCCCAGGTCGCCGGGGACGCCCATGAGATGGCCCTTGGGCATGGGGCGCAGCGCGCCGCGCGTCCACAGCGACGCGGTGGCCGTGGCGGGCGGCTGGAGGCGCTCGCCCAGTCCCACCGCGCGTGCGAGCTCGACCGCCTCCGGCCTTCTGGCCAGCATCGATTCGGCGCCGAGGTCGACCGGTACGCCCGCGATGTCGCCCGCGCGCAGCTTGCCGCCGAGCCGTCCGGTGGCTTCCAGTACGGTCACCCGCGCCCCGCCGCCGAGCAATCGGTGGGCGGCCGCCAGACCGGAGATCCCTCCGCCGATCACGACGACATGACCTGTGGCTGTGCCCGTACTGGCGTGCGCGTTGCTCATGTCCCCACTCTCTCAGAGTCCGCTCGGAGTCCTGACCGTGACCGCATCGGGACCCACGGGCCGCAACCCCCACCCCCTCGCGCCCCGTCGAACGGGCAACAACTTCACACCACTTCAGGGGTCGACGATGCAGCGGACCAGGCGGGGAAACGGGCGCGCGGCACACAGGGCGGGGACGGCGGCCGGGGTGCTGCTGGCGGCCTCACTGGTGGTCGCCGGGTGCAGCGGGGACAGCGGTGGGAACGCGGACGGGAAACGGGCCGATAAGGGCGTCGCGGCGCCCGACAAGGCGCCCGGAGCGGGCGGCGCGGCCCCGGCGCCCGGCAAGCCGCAGCGGCCGGGCGAGGGCGGCAAGCAGGACGGCGGGTCCGCCTCGCGGCCGGTCAGGCTCGCGCCGTCGCAGATCGTGCGGACGGCCACGGTCACCGTCGAGACCAAGGACGTGCCGGGCGCGCTGGCCAAGGCCCGTACGGCGGCGGAGGGGGCGGGCGGGTACGTCGGCGACGAGAGCACCGACCGGGACGCCGAGGGCGACGAGCGCTCGCGGGTGGTGCTGCGGGTGCCGCCGCAGGACTACGACGCGGTGCTGGAGCGGCTGTCGAAGCTGGGCACGCTCAAGGGGCGCCAGGTCTCGGCGAAGGACGTCACCGACGAGGTGGTGGACGTCGACAGCCGTATCCGCTCGCAGAAGCAGAGCGTGGCGCGGGTGCGGGAGCTGATGGACCGGGCGTCCTCGATCAGTGACGTGGTGGCCCTGGAGTCCGAACTGAGCACCCGGCAGGCGGACTTGGAGTCCCTTCAGGCACGGCTGGCCTCGCTCAAGGAGCGCACGGGGATGGCCACGATCACGCTGGTGCTGAGCGAGCCGGACACCCCGGCCGCGAAGAAGCAGACGAAGGACGACGACGGGACGTCGTTCACCGAGGCGCTGACCGGGGGCTGGGACGCCTTCACCACGACGGTGCGGTGGGTGCTGGTGGCCGTCGGCGCGGTGCTGCCGTTCGCGGCGGCCGCCGCGGTGCTCTACGCGCTGTGGTGGCTGGTGCGCACCCGGCTCGTACGGGCGCGGCTGCCGTGGCGTCGCCTGCGGACGGCGGACGGCGCGGCCCCCGTACCGGCCCCGAAGCGGAACGGACCGGCGCGGGAGGAGGGCCGGACGGACCGTTGACAGGCGGGGGGAGCGGGCAAAGACTCGGGGCCGAAGCAGCCGATCTTCCAGCGGCGGTCGCGCGGCGGTGTGCCGTGGGGCGACCCGGGACAGCGAGGACAGGGCCTGATGAGCGAGCAGCGTGTGCGCGATGTGTACGTCGTCGATGCCGTACGGACTCCGGTCGGCAAATACGGCGGCGCCCTGGCCGGGGTCCGCCCCGACGACCTGGCCGCGCAGGTGGTCAAGGCCCTGGTGGACCGCACGCCCGCGCTCGATCCGGCCCGTATCGACGATGTCTATTTCGGCGACGCCAACGCGGCGGGCGAGGACAACCGGAATGTGGCGCGGATGGCCGTGCTGCTGGCGGGGCTCCCCGCCACGGTGCCCGGCGTGACCGTCAACCGCCTGTGCGGTTCGGGCCTGGAGGCCGTCCTGCAGGCCGCCCGTGCCATCGCCCTGGGCGATGCCCATGTGGCGCTGGCGGGCGGGGTGGAGTCGATGAGCCGCGCGCCCTATGTGCTGCAGAAGCCCGAACGGGCCTTCCCCACCGGCCATCAGGAGCTGTTCTCCACGACGCTGGGCTGGCGGATGGTCAACCCCGCGATGCCGCCGCAGTGGACGGTCGCGCTCGGCGAGGGCGCCGAGCTGATCGCGGAGCGGCACTCCATCACCCGCGAGCAGCAGGACGTCTTCGCGCTGGCGAGCCATCAAAAGGCGGCGCGGGCCTGGCGGGAGGGCGCGTACGACGCCGAGGTGGTGCCGGTCGACGGCGTGGACCTGGCGCGAGACGAAACGATCCGGGAGAACTCCTCGCTGCAGGCGCTGGGCAAGCTCAGGCCGGTCTTCCGCGAGCGCGGCGGCACGGTCACGGCCGGGAACTCCTCCCCGCTCAACGACGGCGCCGCCGCCCTGCTGCTGTGCGACGAGGAGGGGCTGCGGGCCACCGGGCGGGAGCCGCTGGCGCGGATCGGCGCGAGCGCGGTGACGGGCATCGAGCCGCAGTTCTTCGGGCTGGGGCCGGTGGAGGCGGTCAGGCGGGCGCTGGAGAAGGCCGGGCGCGGCTTCGGCGAGCTGGCGGTGGCCGAGCTGAACGAGGCCTTCGCCGCGCAGGCGCTGGGCTGCCTGGGCGCCTGGCCCGAGCTGGACCCCTCGGTGGTCAACCCGCGCGGCGGCGCCATCGCCATCGGCCACCCGCTGGGTGCGTCCGGCGCCCGGCTCGCGGGCGCGGTGGCCCACCAGCTCAAGGCGGCCGGTTCCGGTACGGGCCTGGCGGCCCTGTGCATCGGGGTCGGGCAGGGCCTCGCGCTCGTCCTGGAGCGCTAGGAGTGCCGCGCACCTGCGTGGGGATCGTCGGCGGCGGCCCCGCGGGGCTGCTGCTGGCCAGGCTGCTGCACCGGCAGGGCATCGACAGCGTCGTCCTGGAGGCCAGGGACCGGGCGTACGCCGAGCGGCGCCAGCGGGCCGGGATGCTGGAGCAGGGCACCGTGGACATCCTGCGGGAGAGCGGGGCGGGAGAGCGGCTGGAGCGCGAGGGTCTGGTGCACGAGGGGGTGGAGCTGCGCTTCGAGGGGCGCGGGCACCGTATCGGCTTCCCCTCCCTGACCGGCGGCCGACGCGTGACGATCTACGCCCAGACCGAGATCGTCAAGGACCTGATCGCGCTCCAACTGGCCGACGGCGGGCCGCTGTTGTTCGAGGCGGAGGCCCTCGCGATCGAGAAGCCCGACTCCGACCGGCCGGGCGTGCGCTATCGCCACCGGGGCCGCGAGCAGGTGCTGGAGTGCGACATCGTGGCGGGCTGCGACGGCTCCTTCGGCGTCGCCCGGCGCGCCCTGCCCGCCGGCGGCCACACCCTGTACGAGCGCGACTACCCCTTCTCCTGGCTGGGCGTCCTGGCCGATGTCCCGCCCTCCTGCCGGGAGTTGGTCTACGCCCGGCACGAGCGGGGCTTCGCCCTGCACAGCATGCGCTCGCCCGCCGTCTCCCGCCTCTACCTCCAGGTCCCCAACGGCACCGACCCCGCCGACTGGCCCGACGAGCGCGTCTGGGACGAGCTGGCGCTGCGGCTGGGCACCGACGACGGCTGGACGCTGCGCCGCGGCCCCCTCACCGCCAAATCCGTCACGCCGATGCGCTCGCAGGTCATCGAGCCGATGCGGTACGGGCGTCTGCTGCTGGCCGGGGACGCCGCGCACATCGTGCCGCCGACCGGCGCCAAGGGCCTCAACCTCGCCCTCGGCGACGTCGTCCTGATGGCCCGCGCCATCGCCGAATGGCGGCGCACCGGCTCCTCGGCCGCGTTGGAGGCGTACTCCGATCTCTGCCTGCGCCGCGTCTGGCAGGCCGAGCGCTTCTCCTACGACATGACACTGATGCTGCACACCGCCGAGGACGCCTTCGAGCAGCGCGTACAGCTGGCCCGGCTGCAGCGGCTGGCCGAATCCCCGGCGGCGGCAGAGGAGTTCGCCCGCAACTACACGGGCCTGCCGCTGTCCCGCTAGCGGCCGTGCGGCGATCCGTTGTGACACTGTCTGTGCCGTCCCGGCCCGTGGAGGCCACGTCCGCGGCCCGGCGCCGTAGCGTGTGTCGTAGGTGCGCACAGGCGTACGCACCACGCGAACAGCACAGACAGTCAGTGCAGCGAAGGGATGGCGTGCCGTGGCCGAGCGACTGGTGATCATCGGGGGTGACGCGGCGGGTATGGCCGCCGCGTCCCAGGCCCGCAGGCTCAAGAAGCCCGAGGAGCTTCAGATCGTCGCCTTCGAGCGCAGCCATCACACCTCCTACTCCGCCTGCGGTATCCCCTACTGGATCGGCGGCGAGGTCGCGGGCCCGGACGAGCTGATCGCCCGTACGCCCGAGGAGCACCGCGCCCGCGACATCGACCTGCGGATGCGCACCGAGGTCACCGAACTCGACCTGGACGGCGGCCGGGTGCGCACCCGCGACCTGGAGAACGGCGGCACCTCGTCCTGGACGGGCTTCGACAAGCTCGTGATCGCCACCGGCGCCCGGCCCATCCGCCCCCCGCTGCCCGGCATCGACGCGCCGGGCGTGCACGGCGTGCAGACCCTGGACGACGGCGAGGCGCTGCTGGACACCCTCGCCCACTCCTCCGGCCGCCGGGCCGTGGTGGTGGGCGCGGGCTACATCGGCGTGGAGATGGCCGAGGCGCTGGTGCGCCGCGGCTACGAGGTCACCGTCCTGGACGCCGGTGAGCAGCCGATGTCCACCCTGGACCCGGACATGGGCAAGCTGGTGCACCAGGCGATGTGCGGCCTGGGCATCGAGACGGTGCGCGGCGCGACCGTCACGAAGATCCTCACCGATGCCTCGGGCCGGGCGTGCGCGGTGGCCACCGAGGACGAGGAGTACGAGGCGGACGTCGTCGTCCTGGGCATGGGGGTACGGCCCGAGACGGGCCTGGCGCGCGAGGCGGGCCTGCCGCTGGGCACCTCGGGCGGGCTGCTGACCGACCTGGGCATGCGGGTGCGCGGCCACGAGAACATCTGGGCGGGCGGGGACTGCGTCGAGGTGCTGGACCTGGTCTCGGGCCGCACCCGGCACATCGCGCTGGGCACCCACGCCAACAAGCACGGCCAGGTCATCGGGGCCAACGCGGGCGGCGGCTACGCCACCTTCCCGGGCGTGGTGGGCACCGCGGTCTCCAAGGTCTGCGACCTGGAGATCGCCCGCACCGGACTGCTGGAGAAGCAGGCCACCGAGGTCGGCCTGCGCTTCGTCACCGTCACCATCGAGTCCTCCAGCCGCGCGGGCTACATCCCCGGCTCGCGCCCGATGCACGTCAAGATGCTGGCCGAGCGGCGCACGGGGCGGCTGCTGGGGGTGCAGATCGTCGGCCGCGAGGGCGCGGGCAAGCGCGTGGACATCGCGGCGGTCGCGCTGACGGCGGGCATGACCGTCGAGCAGATGACGGCCCTGGACCTGGGCTACGCCCCGCCGTTCTCCCCCGTGTGGGACCCGGTGCTGGTGGCCGCCCGCAAGGCGACCTCCGCGGTGCGCGCCGCGGGCGTCTGAGCCACCCCCGGCTCGCGGGCGGGGCCAGGTCGGCGGCCCCGCCCGCTCCAGGGGGCGCTCAGCGAGCGGTCTGCTCGTGGACGTACTCCACCAGGCGGGTCAGCGCCTCCGGCTCGGTGTTGGGCAGCACGCCGTGGCCGAGGTTGAAGATGTGGCCCTCCAGGCCCGCGGCCGCGTCCAGGACCTCGCGGGCCTTGGTCTGCACGGCCTCGCGCGGGGCGAAGAGGACGGCGGGGTCGATGTTGCCCTGGAGCGCCTTGCCCGCGCCGACCCGGCGCTGCGCCTCGTCGAGCGGTACGCGCCAGTCGACGCCGACGACGTCCGCGCCCGCCTCGCCCATCAGCCCCAGCAGCTCGCCGGTGCCCACGCCGAAGTGGATCCGCGGCACGCCGTAGTGCTCAACCGCCTTGAAGACCTTGGTGGATGCGGGCATCACCGAGCGGCGGTAGTCGGCCGGGGCCAGCGCGCCGACCCAGGAGTCGAAGAGCTGCACGGCGCTCGCGCCGGCCTCGATCTGCACCTTCAGGAAGGCCGCGGTGATGTCGGCGAGCCGGTCCAGCAGGTCGGCCCACAGCCGCGGGTCGCCGTACATGAGCGCCTTGGTGTGCTCGTGGTTGCGCGACGGGCCGCCCTCGACGAGGTAGCTGGCGAGGGTGAAGGGCGCGCCCGCGAACCCGATGAGCGGGGTGGGGCCCAGCTCGCGCACCAGCATCCGGATGGCCTCGGTGACGTACGGGACGTCCTCGGGGTCCAGGGCGCGCAGCCGCTCCAGGTCCGCGCGGCTGCGGATGGGCTTGTCCACGACCGGTCCGACGCCGGGCTTGATGTCCAGGTCGATGCCGATGGCCTTGAGCGGGACGACGATGTCGCTGAAGTAGATGGCGGCGTCCACCTTGTGGCGGCGTACCGGCTGCAGCGTGATCTCGGTGACCAGCTCGGGCATCATGCAGGAGTCCAGCATCGCGATGCCCTCGCGGACCTTGCGGTACTCGGGCAGTGAGCGCCCGGCCTGGCGCATGAACCACACGGGCGTGTGCGGCACCGGCTCGCGCCGGCACGCCTTGAGGAAGGCCGAGTCGTACGTACCGGTCTGCTGCTGGCCCGAGGGGCTGTCGTTGGCACTCACGCCCAGAATCTTCGCACGCGCGCGAAGGGCTTCGGCGCTTAGCTCCAAATGGGCGACGCGCGCACCGGGTGTCCTCCCCGGATGCGGGGTCACTTCCGCCTAATCTTCCGGGCATGGCTGCGGCTCACGAACACCTCGCGGACAGCGCGGACGAGACCCCGATCCCCTTCCGTCAGGCGGTCGAGGCGCTCCGCGCGGCACGACTGCGGCCCGAGATCGAGATCGATCCGACGCCGGCGCCCAAACGGCTGGCGCCGTACGCGTACGCGCTGGAGGCGGCGGTCGTCGAGCGGGCCGAGGGGCCCGACGGGGAGGACACCGATCTCGCCGACGGACGGCTGGTGCTGCTGTACGACCCGGCCGGGCACGACGCCTGGCAGGGCACCTTCCGCATGGTGACGCTGGCGCGCGCCGAGCTGGAGCCGGAGATGGGCGCCGATCCGCTGCTGCCGGAGGTGTCCTGGTCGTGGCTGACGGGCGCGCTGGCGGCACGCGCGGTGCGCTACGGCGAACCGAGCGGTACGGTCACGCGCGCCGGCTCGCACTACTTCGGCGCGCTGGCGGACCGCGAACCGGCGACCCAGATCGAGATCCGGGCGTCCTGGACGCCGGCCGAGGGCCCGGGCGGGGTGCCGGATGTCGCGGCGCACCTGTCGGCCTGGTGCGATCTGCTGTGCCAGGTGGCCGGGCTGCCGCCGCTGTCGCTGGACGCGCCGCGCGGCGGTGTCGTACCGCTGCCGCAGCGGCGGGGCCCGCAGGCGCGCTGACGGTCCGTCGGGGCGGCGGGCCCCGCGGGCGGCGGCAGGGACGGTCGGCGCGGCGCTACGGCGGCGGCGCGTACGGTGTGCGGCACCGGGTCCGGAGGGCCGCGGGACACCTCCCTCCGATCAACTGTCCGATTTGCCGGAATTGAACCTAACTAAATCGTGATCAAACTCTAAAGTCGGGCCGGTTTGCTGCCGAAGAGGTCTGTGACCCTTCAAACACGGATCACTCCGGCTCACCCCTGAGAGTCGACTTCCGTCCCGCCACTCCCCCCAGGAGGCCCGGTGTCTGTTCTCCTCGAGCAACCTTCGAGCCTGGTCGCCTACCGCCCGAACAAGCCGACGGCCATGGTCGTCGTGGCCGACCCTCGCGTCCGCTCCACCGTCACCCGCCACCTGTGGGCACTTGGAGTACGGGACGTGATCGAGGCGTCGTCGATCGCGGAGGCCCGCCCACGAGTCGGCAACCCGCGCGACATCTGCGTTGCCGACGTCCACCTTCCCGATGGCTCCGGTCTGACCCTCCTGTCCGAGACCCGGGCCGCGGGCTGGCCCAACGGCCTGGCCCTGTCCGCGGCCGACGACATCGGCGCCGTGCGCAACGCCCTCGCGGGCGGCGTCAAGGGATATGTCGTCACCGGCACCCGTACCAACCTCGGAGTCCCGGGCCGCCCCGGCGCCGCGCCCATCGGCGCGGGCGCGGCCCGTATGCACCGCCGCCCGCCGGGCGCCCCCGGGCACCCCGGTGGCTACCGCGAGCTCTCGGGCCGCGAGGTGGAGGTGCTGCGGCTGGTCGCCGAGGGGCAGTCCAACAAGGCCATCGGCGTCTCGATGGGCCTGTCGGCGCTGACCGTCAAGAGCCACCTCGCCCGCATCGCCCGCAAGCTGGGCACCGGTGACCGGGCCGGGATGGTCGCCGTGGCGCTGCGTACCGGCATCATCCACTGACCCTTAACAAAACCGTCGCGCCCGTCGAGGGAACGTTCCCTCGACGGGCGCCGTGCATACACAGATACCCTTGACTGGTGACCGACGCCCAAAAGACCGCAGAAGACTCGACACTGCGAACCTCCGGAGAGTCCCCTCCGGACACCCGCCCGGCGCCGGTCCCCCTACTGGAACCGCGCGAGGGCATTCCGCCGGTGACGGCCACCGAAGAGGGCCTGGCCCAGGTCGTGGCCGCATTTGCCGCCGGCAGTGGCCCCGTGGCCGTGGACGCCGAGCGGGCCTCCGGGTACCGCTACGGACAGCGTGCCTATCTCGTACAGCTGCGCCGCGAGGGCGCGGGCAGCGTACTGATCGACCCGGTGGCCTGCCCCGACCTCAGCGCGCTGGGCGAGGCGATCGGCGGCACCGAGTGGGTGCTGCACGCCGCCACCCAGGATCTGCCGTGCCTGCGCGACATAGGCATGCTCCCCTCCCGGCTCTTCGACACCGAGCTGGCCGGACGGCTCGCGGGCTTCCCGCGGGTCGGGCTGGGCGCGATGGTCGAGAACGTCCTCGGCTACGCGCTGGAGAAGGGGCACTCCGCCGTCGACTGGTCCACCCGCCCGCTCCCCGAGCCCTGGCTGCGCTATGCGGCACTGGACGTGGAGCTGCTGGTGGACCTGCGCGACGCGCTGGAGGAGGAGCTGGAGCGGCAGGGGAAGCTGGAGTGGGCGCGGCAGGAGTTCGCCGCCATCGCCTCCGCTCCCCCCGCTCCGCCGCGCAAGGACCCCTGGCGCCGCACCTCCGGCATGCACAAGGTGCGCCGGCGGCGCCAGATGGCGGTGGTACGGGAACTGTGGACGGCCCGGGACAAGGTCGCGCAGAAGCGCGATGTCTCCCCGGGCAAGGTGCTGGGCGATGCCGCGATCGTCGAGGCGGCGCTGAACATGCCTCCCAACTCCCACGCCCTGGCGGCCCTGCCGGGCTACGGGCACCGGATGGGCCGACGGCAGCTGGAGCAGTGGCAGGCGGCGATCGACCGCGCCCGCGCGCTGCCGGAGGCCGAACTGCCGCAGCCGGGCCAGCCGCTCAACGGGCCGCCGCCGCCCCGCTCCTGGGCCGACAAGGACCCCGTCGCCGCGGCCCGGCTCTCCGCCGCGCGGGCCTCGGTGACCTCGCTCGCCGAGAACCTCAACCTGCCGCAGGAGAACCTGATCACCCCCGACACCGTGCGGCGGGTGTGCTGGGAGCCGCCCGCCGAGGCGACCGAGACCGCCGTCGCCGAGGCGCTGGCGGGCCACGGGGCGCGCGCCTGGCAGATCGAGCTGGTGGCGCCTCTCCTCCAGGAGGCGCTGCGGGAGGCGTCCGCCTGATCGGCGCCCGAGGACTTTCGCGTACGGGGGCCCGATACGGAGTGTGACCTTCGCCGCTCCCGCCGACAGGGGTGGGCAGCATGGTTACCCGCAAGTAGCATGACGGTGAGCCCGCGCCACGGCGAAGCCGTATCCGGTATGCCCGCGCGCAGCAACGTGCCATCCCGCACCTGGAGGAGAGCCAACGTGCCTCGTACCGCTAGGGACGTCGTCTTCGTCGACGGCGTCCGCACCCCGTTCGGCAAGGCGGGCCCGAAGGGCATCTACCACGAGACCCGCGCCGATGACCTGGTCGTCAAGTGCATCCGGGAGCTGCTGCGCCGGAACCCCGACCTGGACCCGGCCCGTATCGACGAGGTCGCCATCGCCGCCACGACGCAGATCGGCGACCAGGGCCTGACGCTGGGGCGCACGGCCGGCATTCTGGCCGGACTGCCGCAGAGCGTCCCCGGCTACTCCATCGACCGTATGTGCGCGGGCGCGATGACGGCCGTGACCAGCACCGCGGGGTCGATTTCCTTCGGTGCGTACGACGTAGTGGTCGCCGGCGGTGTCGAGCACATGGGCCGCCACCCCATGGGCGAGGGCGTGGACCCCAACCCGCGCTTCGTCTCGGAGAAGCTGGTCGACGAGTCCGCCCTGTTCATGGGCATGACGGCGGAGAACCTGCACGACCGCCTGCCGCACATCACCAAGCAGCGCGCGGACGAGTACGCGGTGCGCAGCCAGGAGAAGGCCGCCAAGGCCTACGCCAACGGCAAGATCCAGCAGGACCTGGTGCCGATCTCGGTGCGCCGCACCAGCCCCGAGGCCGGCGAGATCGGCTGGGGCCTGGCCACCGCCGACGAGCCGATGCGGCCGGGGACGACGCTGGAGAACCTGGCGTCCCTGAAGACCCCCTTCCGTCCGCACGGCCGGGTCACCGCCGGTAACGCCGCGGGCCTGAACGACGGCGCGACCGCCTCGCTGCTGGCCGCCGAGGACGTGGCGCGCGAGCTGGGCCTGCCGGTCAAGATGCGCCTGGTGGCGTACTCCTTCGCGGGCGTGGAGCCGGAGGTCATGGGCATCGGCCCGGTGCCGGCCACCGAGAAGGCGCTGCGCCAGGCCGGGCTGACCATCGACGACATCGGCCTGTTCGAGATCAACGAGGCCTTCGCCGTCCAGGTCCTGTCGCTGCTGGACCACTACGGCATCGCCGACGACGACCCGCGGGTGAACCAGTACGGCGGCGCGATCGCCTTCGGTCACCCCCTGGCGTCCTCGGGCGTGCGCCTGATGACGCAGCTGGCCCGGCAGTTCGAGGAGCAGCCCGAGGTCCGCTACGGCATCACCACCATGTGCGTCGGCTTCGGCATGGGCGGCACCGTTATCTGGGAGAACCCGCACTTCGAGGGGAACAAGTGACTACTACCACTGAGCTGTTGAAGGGTGCGGCCGAGCTGTTCCCGGACGAGGTCGTCACGCAGGCGCACGTACGCCACCTCGACCTGCCGGGCGGCGCGGGCAAGTTCGCGCTCATCACGCTGGACAACGGCCTGGACCACACCAAGCCGACCACCTTCGGACCGCAGTCGCTGGCGAACCTGAACGCCGCGATCGACCAGGTGGAGAAGGAGGCCGCGGAGGGCGGCATCGTCGGTGTCGGTGTCACCGGCAAGCCGTTCATCTTCGCGGTCGGCGCCGACCTCAAGGGCGTCGAGCTGCTGAAGAAGCACGAGGACGCGCTGGCCATCGGCAAGGGCGGCCACGACGTCTTCAAGCGGCTGTCCTCGCTGGCCGTACCGACCTTCGCGTACTACAACGGCGCGGCGATGGGCGGCGGCGTCGAGGTCGGTCTGCACTGCACCTACCGCACCGTCTCCAAGGCGCTGCCCGCCTTCTCGCTGCCCGAGGTCTTCCTCGGCCTGGTGCCGGGCTGGGGCGGCTGCGTCCTGCTGCCGAACCTGATCGGCGCGGACCGCGCGGTCTCGGTCATCATCGAGAACTCGCTCAACCAGAACAAGCAGCTCAAGGGCCAGCAGGTCTTCGAACTCGGCATCGCCGACGCCCTGTTCGAGGGTGCGGACTTCCTGGAGCAGTCGCTGATCTGGACCGCCTCCGTCCTCAAGGGCGAGACCGAGGTCGTACGGGCCGAGGTCGACCGCGGTGAGGCCTGGGACCAGGCCGTGGCGCGCGGCAAGGCGATCGCCGACGGCAAGGTGCACGGTGCGGCCCCGGCCGCGTACCGCGCCCTCGACATCATCGCCGCGGCCAAGAACGGCGACCTGCGCCAGGGCTTCGACGCCGAGGACCAGGCCCTCGCGGACCTGATCATGGGTGGCGAACTGCGCGCCGGGATCTACTCGTTCAACCTGGTGCAGAAGCGAGCCAAGCGCCCGGCCGGCGCCCCGGACAAGTCGCTCGCGCGCCCCGTCACCAAGGTGGGCGTGGTCGGCGCCGGGCTGATGGCCTCGCAGCTGGCGCTGCTGTTCGCGCGCCGCCTGGAGGTGCCGGTGGTCCTCACCGACATCGACCAGGCCCGGATCGACAAGGGCGTCGAGTACGTCCACGGCGAGATCGACAAGCTGCTGCTCAAGGGCCGCGTCAACCAGGACAAGGCCAACCGCCTCAAGGGTCTGGTGAGCGGCCACCTGGACAAGGCCACCGCCTTCGGCGACGCGGACTTCGTCATCGAGGCCGTCTTCGAGGAGATGGGCGTCAAGCAGCAGGTGTTCGCCGAGGTCGAGGCGGTCGTGCCCGAGCACGCCATCCTCGCCACCAACACCTCCTCGCTGTCGGTCACCGAGATGGCCTCCAAGCTCAAGCACCCCGAGCGGGTCGTGGGCTTCCATTTCTTCAACCCCGTCGCGATCCTGCCGCTGCTGGAGATCGTGCGGGCGGAGAAGACCGACGACGCCTCGCTGGCCACCGCCTTCGGTGTCGCCAAGAAGCTGAAGAAGACGGCCGTGCTGGTCAAGGACGCCCCGGCGTTCGTGGTCAACCGCATCCTGACCCGCTTCATGGGCGAGATCCAGAACGTCATCGACGAGGGCACCCCGGTCGAGGTCGCCGAGAAGGCCGTCGAGCCGCTCGGGCTGCCGATGTCGCCGCTGGTGCTGCTGGAGCTGGTGGGCCCGGCGATCGGTCTGCACGTCTCCGAGACGCTGCACGGCGCCTTCCCCGACCGCTTCACCGTCTCCCCCAACCTCGCCGCCGTCGTCAAGGCGGGCAAGCGCGGCTTCTACGTGTACGACTCCGGCAAGCCGGAGCTGGACCCCGAGGTCGCCGCGCTCCTCCAGCAGGGCGACGCCGTCCTGACCGAGGAGCAGGTGCGCGAGCGCGTCCTGGACGCGGTGGCGCAGGAGATCGGCCTGATGCTGGACGAGGGTGTCGTCGCCGAGGCCCAGGACATCGACCTGTGCCTGATCACCGGCGCGGGCTGGCCCTTCCACCTGGGCGGCATCACGCCGTACCTGGACCGCGCGGGCGTCTCCGAGCGCGTCAACGGGAAGAAGTTCCTGGCGCAGGGCGTGGCCAGCGTGCCCGCGTAGCCCTGATCCGACGGGACGTCGCCGCCCCGGTACTGCCGCTGTCGACAGCGGTGGTGCCGGGGCGGTCGCGTTCCGCCGGCCGCGAGCGGGCCTTTGGGCCATGGAGCGCAGGACTTTCGGCCCTGATCCCGTACGGCCCGGAACGCATCCCCCTTCACAGCGGTGCTCGACGGGAGCGCCCAGGAGGATGCACACACGATGAATCGCAACGAACGCAAGCAGCGGACGCGCGCACAGCGGGTCCGCCGGGCAGTGTGCTGGACCCTCGCCGGTGTGATCGTGGTCGGCGGCGGGCTCGGGTACTGGGCCTACGCGCACCTGAACAACAACCTCAGCAGCGTCGACATCGACGCGGCGCTGGGCAAGGACCGCCCCGCGAACCTCGACAACGGCTCGCAGGACATCCTCGTGCTGGGCTCCGACTCGCGCTCGGGCTCCAACAAGGACCTGGCCGGCGGTGACACGGGCGGCACGGCCCGCTCCGACACCGCGATGGTGATCCACATCCCCGAGGGCCGCAAGCGGGCGACCGCGGTGAGCATCCCGCGCGACACCCTGGTCACCCGCCCCCAGTGCACGACGGCCAAGGGCAAGGCCCTGCCGTCGGCGAACCGCGTGATGTTCAACTCCGTCTACACCACCGGCGGTCCGGCCTGTGTGGTCAAGACGGTGGAGAAGATGTCCGGCATCCGCATGGACCACTACGTCGAGATGGACTTCGCCGGCTTCAAGGACCTGGTCGACGCGCTGGGCGGGGTCACCGTCACCGTCGACCGGCCGATCCGCGACAAGGAGAGCGGCCTGGACCTGGACGCCGGCAGCCACAAGCTGGACGGCACCCGGTCCCTGGCGTTCGTCCGCACCCGGCACGGCATCGGTGACGGCAGCGACCTGGGCCGCATCGGGCTCCAGCAGAAGTTCATCCTGGCGCTGCTGACCGAGATCAAGCAGCAGAAGGTGCTGGACAGCCCGGCCCGCCTCTACAAGATCGCGGACGCGGCGACCAAGGCGATCACCACCGACTCCGGGCTGGGCTCGCTCACCTCGCTCGCCGACTTCGCCAAGAGCCTCAAGGACCTGGACACCGGCTCGATGGAGACCCTGATGCTGCCGGTCCAGTACGACAAGGCCGACCCCAACCGCGTGGTGGCGGCCCAGCCCCAGGCGGATGACCTGTGGACGGCGCTGCGGGCCGACCGGCCCGTACCCGCCGCGGCGAAGAAGTCGCCCGCGCACGGCGGCTGATCGCTCCTCCCCTGCTGTCGGCCCGGGGCGCCCAGCGCGCCGGGCCGGCGGCGTTTCCGGGAAGTGCCCCGGTGGTCAGCGCGCCTGGCGCAGCTCGTACAGCACGGCTCCGTCCGCAGTGCCCAGGCGCTCGTAGCGCGCCTCCAGAAGTGCGCGGAGCGCGGGCATGCGGTGGGGCGGGTAGGGCTTGTCGCGGGAGTCGTCGACGATCAACGGCGGGGGTGCGGTGGAGAGTTCGCGGCGGAAGGCGGGCCAGGAGCCGGGGACGGCGTGGCGGGCGCCGACGCGGGCCGGGCCGCGGCCGCCGCTGTAGTTGGTGAGCAGGCCGGCGGTGAGGAAACGGCTGGCGGGGGTGCGGTCGGCGAGCCAGTACTGCTCGGGGTGTATGCCCCAGATCAGGACGCGGTCGGCGGGGCCGGTCCGCTCGCGCACGGCCGCCACCACCCGTGCGGTGTGCGCGAGTTCGGCGGGGCGGGCGGTGAATCCCCAGGCCAGGAAGGCCGCGCAGGACAGGGCACACAGGGTGTACGCGGGACGGCGGGCGTGGCGCGGCAGGCGGGCCAGCGCGGCGGCGGCGAGCAGCGCCAGGGGCGGCATGAGCTGCAGGTAGTAGTGGCCGAAGAAGTGGAAGCCGGTGGTCACCGCGAGGGCGGAGGCGGCCAGCCACAGCCACAGCTCGGGGCAGCCGGTGGGGCGGCGGCGCAGCAGCGGCAGCAGCAGACCGGCGCAGGAGGCGCTCAGCAGGCCCGCGTTGGCGGCGGCGCGGCCCGCGGCCAGCAGGACGGAGCCGTCCACCGAGGCGTACGCGCCGGAGCCGGTGACCGTCCAGAACAGCAGCCGTCCCGGCGAGGTGACCAGTGCCGCCGCCAGGAGGGGAAGCGCGAGGCCCGCGGCCAGGCGGGCGGCGGCGCGGGAGCGGGGAGGGCGTGCGGTGTCCTGGCGCTCCGGCGCGTACCGCAGGAGCAGGCACAGGACGGGGAGCAGGGCCGCTCCCCCGGTCTGCTTGGTGAGCAGGGCGGCGGCCACGGACAGGCCCGCGCCCAGCCAGCGTCCGCGGTCCGCGCACCACACGGCGGCGACGGTGGCCGGCAGCATGAAGACCTCGAAGATCGCGGCCTGGGCGTCCTGCGGGTTCAGTCCGATGGAGACCAGGAGGTACAGGACGGCGGCGGCGCGCCCGGCTGCGTCGCCCCAGCGGCGGCGGGCGAGCGAGGCCAGCAGCAGCGCGGTCGTCAACTGCGCGAGCATCGCCAACACTCGTACGGGCCACAGGGATTGGTCACCGAAGAGGGCGAAACAGGCCTGGTAGAGCCAGGGCAGCAGCGGGGGTTTGCGGTCCACGACCGTCTCGTACAGGACGCCGCCGTCGGCCAGTATCCGGGCCTGGGTGGCGAGGAAGCCCTCGTCCGGGTTCCACAACGGCTGGGTGAAGGAGGGCAGTCGGGTCAGCAGCGCGAGCCCGGCGAGCAGCGGGAGGAGTCGTGGCCAGAACGGCGGGCGGGAACAGGACCGGAGCGCCTCGGGCCGCGGGCGAAAGGGGGCGGTGGGGGCGAGGGGGCCGGGCATGGTGCTCAACTTAGGGCCCCGTATGCCTGGTTAAGGCACGACATACGGGGCCTTGGAACCGGGGTGAGGACGAGGTCAGCGCATACGGCTGTGGGAGCGGCCGTAGAGGAAGTAGATGACGAAGCCGAGGGCCATCCACGCGCCGAACCGCAGCCAGGTCTCGGCGGGCAGGTTGAGCATCAGCCACAGCGAGGCCAGCACGGACAGTACGGGCACCAGCGGGACCAGCGGGGTGCGGAAGGCGCGCGGCAGGTCGGGGCGGGTGCGGCGCAGAATGATCACGCCGAGGGCGACGACGACGAAGGCGAACAGCGTGCCGATGTTGACCAGTTCGGCCAGGACGTCGATCGAGGTGAAGCCCGCGACGATCGCCACGACTACGCCGAGCGCGATCGTGGAGCGGTAGGGCGTACCGAACCGCGGGTGGACGGTGGAGAAGACCTTGGGCAGCAGCCCGTCCCGGCTCATCGCGAAGAACACCCGGCTCTGCCCGAGCAGCAGGATCATGCACACCGAGGTCAGGCCGACGGCCGCGCCGAAGCTGATCAGCCCGGCCCAGAAGGGGTGGCCGACCGCCTTGAAGGCGTCGGCGAGCGGGGCGTCCACCGTCAGCTGGGTGTACTTCTGCATGCCGGTGACCACGATCGAGACCGCGACGTAGAGCACCGTGCAGATGAGCAGCGAGCCGAGGATGCCGCGCGGCACGTCCCGCTGCGGGTTGTGGGTCTCCTCGGCGGCGGTGGCCACGATGTCGAAGCCGATGAAGGCGAAGAAGACCACGGCGGCCGCGGCGAAGATGCCCATCACCCCGAAGTCGCTGGGCGTGAAGCCGAACATCAGCTGGGACAGCGGCGCCGCCAGGCCGTTGCTCGCCTCGGAGGCCTGGGACGGCGGGACGAACGGGTCGTAGTTGTCGCCCTTGATGAAGAAGGCGCCGACGATGATGACCAGCAGGACGACGGTGACCTTCACCGCGACCACCACCGCCGTCACCCGTGAGGACAGCTTCATCCCGGCCACCAGGATGCCGGTCAGCACGAGCACCAGCACACAGGCCAGCAGGTCGAAACCGAACTCGCCGTGGCTGGGCCCGGACAGCTCCTGCGGCAGATGCCAGCCCGCGGTGTCCAACAGCGAGCGGATATAGCCGGACCAGCCGACCGCGACCACCGCGCAGCCCAGCGCCAGCTCCAGGATGAGGTCCCAGCCGATGATCCAGGCGGGGAGTTCGCCCAGGGAGGCGTAGGAGAAGGTGTACGCGGACCCGGCGACCGGGACGGTGGAGGCGAACTCCGCGTAACACAGCGCGGCCAGCGCGCACACGGCGCCCGCGACGACGAAGGAGAGCGCGACCGCGGGGCCCGCGGTCTCCTTGGCGATCTTTCCGGTGAGCACGAAGATGCCGGTGCCGATGACGACACCGACCCCGAACACGGTCAGATCCAGCACCGACAGCGATTTCTTGAGCGCGTGCTCCGGCTCCTCGGTGTCCTGGATGGACTGCTCCACCGATTTGGTACGGAAGACGCCGCTGCCACGGCCTGGGACCTGCTGCGTACTGCTCATGGGCGAACCTCCGCCTGGGGTGGACCGGTACGACTGATGAACTGACCGAGTTTCCGCAATGGTTGGTATGCCCGCCGGGCAGCGCGGCCACGGCTGGTGGGGATTCACCCGATGGGGCGGCGGGCGGCGTATGCGCGCGGGCCGCGGCAGCCACCCGTACGGGTTCGGGCACCGGGTACGCGAAAGGGCCGGCCCCTTGCGGATGTGCTCCGGAAGGGGCCGGCCCTTGAGATCCTGCGGGTCCTGCGAGGTGCGGAGGGTCAGTCGCGCGCGGCGTCGGCCGTGGCCTTCTCGCTGTCCGCCGCGGCCGCGTCGTCCGTGTCCTCGTAACGGCCGTCGATCTTGGAGACCAGCCCCGTGACCTGGCGGGCGATGTCCGGCGCGGTCAGCCCGATCTCGGCCATGACCTCCTTGCGGGAGGCGTGGTCCAAGAAGCGCTCGGGGATGCCGAAGTCGCGCAGCGGGAGGTCGACCCCGGCGTCGCGCAGCGCCTGCGCGACGGCCGAACCCACGCCGCCGGAGCGGCTGTTGTCCTCGACGGTGACCACCACGCGGTGCTCGGCGGCCAGGCCCGGCAGCGCCTCGTCGACCGGCTTGACCCAGCGCGGGTCCACGACGGTGGTGGAGATGCCCTGCTTGTCCAGGAGGTCGGCGATCTCCAGGCACATGGGGGCCAGCGCACCCACGGAGACCAGCAGGACGTCGGGCCGCTGGACGCTGTCGTCGGGGCGGCGCAGCACGTCCATGCCGCCGACCCTGCCGATGGCCTCGACGGCCGGGCCGACCTTGCCCTTGGAGTAGCGCACCACGGTCGGGGCGTCCTTGACCTGGACGGCCTCGCGCAGCTGGGCGCGCACCTGGTCGGCGTCGCGCGGGGCGGCGATCCGCAGGCCGGGGACTACCTGGAGCAGGGACATGTCCCACATGCCGTTGTGCGAGGCGCCGTCGTCGCCGGTGACGCCCGCGCGGTCCAGGACGAAGGTGACGCCGCACTTGTGCAGCGCGACGTCCATCAGGACCTGGTCGAAGGCGCGGTTGAGGAAGGTGGCGTAGACCGCGAAAACGGGGTGCAGACCGCCGGTGGCCAGGCCCGCCGCCGATACGGCGGCGTGCTGCTCGGCGATGCCGACGTCGTAGACCCGGTCGGGGAACTCCTTGGCGAACTTGCCCAGGCCCACCGGCTGGAGCATCGCGGCCGTGATGGCGACGATGTCCTTGCGCTCGTGGCCGAGCTTGACCATTTCCTCGCCGAAGACGGAGGTCCAGCTGGCGCCGCCGGAGGCCACCGGCAGGCCGGTGTCGGGGTGGATGACGCCGATGCCGTGGAAGCGGTCGGCCTCGTCCTGCTCGGCCGGGCGGTAGCCGCGGCCCTTCTCCGTCAGGCAGTGCACGATGACCGGGCCGCCGAAGCGCTTGGCGCGCTGCAGCGCGGACTCCAGGGCCTCGGTGTCGTGGCCGTCGATGGGGCCGAGGTACTTCAGGCCCAGGTCCTCGAACATGCCCTGCGGGGCGATGAAGTCCTTCAGGCCCTTCTTGGCGCCGTGCAGGGTCTCGTACAGCGGCTTGCCGACGACCGGGGTGCGCTCCAGCAGGTCCTTGCCGCGGGCCAGGAAGCGCTCGTAGCCGTCGGTGGTACGGAGCGTGGCGAGGTGGTTGGCCAGGCCGCCGATGGTCGGCGCGTAGGAGCGCTCGTTGTCGTTGACCACGATGACCAGCGGGCGGTCCTTGGCCACGGCGATGTTGTTCAGCGCCTCCCAGGCCATGCCGCCGGTCAGCGCGCCGTCACCGATGACCGCGACGACGTGGTCGGACTTGCCGCGCACCTGGTTGGCCTTGGCCAGGCCGTCGGCCCAGCCCAGGACGGTGGAGGCGTGGGAGTTCTCGATCACGTCGTGCTCGGACTCGGCGCGCGAGGGGTAGCCGGACAGGCCGCCCTTGGAGCGCAGCTTGCCGAAGTCCTGGCGGCCGGTGAGCAGCTTGTGGACGTAGGCCTGGTGCCCGGTGTCGAAGAGGACCTTGTCCTTGGGCGAGTCGAAGACGCGGTGCAGGGCGATGGTCAGCTCGACCACGCCGAGGTTCGGGCCGAGGTGTCCGCCGGTCTTGGAGACGGCGTCGACGAGGAAGGTGCGGATCTCCCCGGCGAGCTGCGCAAGCTGCTCCGGGCCGAGCCGGTCCAGATCGCGCGGTCCCCTGATACGGGTCAGCAGCGCCACCCGTGCCTCCTTGCTTTCGCTGTCGAGCTGGTTCGAGCTTGCCGATCTGTCGAGTCTAATGTTCCGCCTGCGGCGACGTCGGTCGGGTTGTGCGATGTAAGTCACACAGATGGCCGTCGTACGCCCTCGCCCACGGCCGACCCACCCGCCCCGGCGCCCCCTCCCCTGCCATCGCCCCCGGTGAGCCCCGCTCCCCGACCCCCCGGTCGGTTCCGCACCCGCGAGCGGGGTCGGCTCGATCCCGTCAGCCCCGCCGCCGGACCGCCGTGCGCCTGCCGTACAGCGGTGCGCTTCCCGTCGGTGCGGCGGGCCCGGCCGCGGGGCGGCACACCGCCGCGGCGGGGGAACTCGGTCCCGCCGCCGCGGCGCGCTGTGCCGTCTGCAGGCACATCGTGGCTGGTCGCGCAGTTCCCCGCGCCCCTTTGGGTCGCTAGGCGCGGCCCGCCGTCTTCTGTGTGCGGCGTGAGACGGAGTCGATGACCACGGCCGCCAGCAGGACCGCGCCGGTGATCATGTACTGGACGGCGGAGGCGATGCCGAGCAGGGCCATGCCCGAGGCGATGGACTGGATGACCAGGACGCCCAGCAGCGCGGACCAGGTCTTGCCGCGGCCACCGAACAGGCTCGTACCGCCGATGACGGCCGCCGCGATGGCGTTCATCAGGAGGCTGCCGGCGCCGGAGGACTGGTTGGCGGCGTTGATCTGCGAGGCCAGGAACATGCCGCCCACGGCGGCCATCGTGCCGGAGAGCGCGAAGACCGAGATACGGACGAGGGAGACGTTGATGCCCGCGCGGCGGGCCGCCTCCACGCTGCCGCCCAGCGCGAAGATCTTGCGGCCGTAGGAGGTGCGGCGCAGCACGAAGTCCAGCGCGACCACCACCGCCAGGAAGATCACCACGGCCAGCGGCAGGCCCTTGTACTGGTTGAAGAGCCAGGCCACCAGGAAGGCGGGCACGGCCAGCACGACCGTGCGCAGCACGATCTCGCTGAGCGGGCGGCTGGGCACGCCCGCCGCCTCGCGCCGCCGGGAGTCCAGGAAGGACAGCCCGAAGAAGACGACGACGGCGACGGTGGCGAGCCCGTAGGCGGCGGCCACATCGCTGAAGTAGTAGTTGGTCAGGTGCGCGACCAGGCCGGAGTCGTCCAGGTTGATGGTGCCGTTGGAGCCCAGGATCTGCAGCATCAGGCCGTTCCAGCCCAGCAGCCCGGCCAGGGTGACGACGAAGGCCGGGACGCCTATGCGGGCGAAGAAGAAGCCGTGGATCGCACCGGCGACGGTGCCGGTCAGCAGCGCCAGGATGAGCGCGGGCCACTCCGGCACACCGTTGTTGATGTTGAGTACGGCGAAGGCCGCCGCGGCCAGGCCGCTGACCGACCCGACGGACAGGTCGATCTCGCCCAGGATGAGGACGAAGACGATCCCGACCGCGATCAGGCCCGTACCGGCGCTGGTGACGAAGAGGTTGGAGAGGTTCTCCGCGCCCAGGAAGGCCGCGTCGCGCAGCTGGAAGACGATGGCGATGACGATCAGGCCGACGACCACCGGCAGCGAGCCCAGCTCGCCGCTGCGCAGCTTGCGCCGGAACTCCTGCAGGTAGCCCTTGAAGCCCTGCTGGCGTACCAGCAGGCGCGGGTCGACGGCGGTCACGGCGCCCTGTGCCGCGGGGGCCGCCTCAAGGGTGCCCGGCTGCCCGGACGGCTCGTCGCCGCGCGGGGCCCTGGGGGTGTTGGTGGTCACTGCCGGCCCTCCCCGGTGCGCGCCTTGCGGCGGGTCACGGCGTTGTCCGTGGCGCCGGTGATGGCGGAGATGATCTCTTCCTGGGACGTGGTGCGCACGTCGAAGGTGCCGTTGTTACGGCCCAGCCGCAGGACCGCGACGCGGTCGGCGACCGCCTTGACGTCGGCCATGTTGTGGCTGATGAGGATGACACCCAGGCCGCGCTCGCGCAGCCGCTCGACGAGGTCGAGGACCTGCGCGGTCTGCTCGACGCCGAGCGCCGCGGTGGGCTCGTCCAGGATGACGACCTTGGGCTCGCCCAGCAGCGAGCGGGCGATGGCGACGGTCTGCCGCTGCCCGCCGGAGAGCGAGGCGATGGGGATGCGCACGCTGGGGATACGGATGGCGAGCGTGGCCAGCAACTCCCTTGCCCGGCGCTCCATTTCGACCTCGTCCAGCACCCCGGCGCGGATGATCTCGCGACCGAGGAAGAGGTTGCCGACGACATCGAGGTTGTCGCACAGCGCGAGGTCCTGGTAGACGGTCGCGATGCCCAGCTCCTGGGCGGCGTGCGGCCGGTCGACACCGACCGGCCTGCCCTCCCACTCGATGACGCCGTCGTCGGCGGGGCCGACGCCCGCGATCGCCTTGACCAGGGTGGACTTGCCGGCGCCGTTGTCGCCGACCAGGGCGACCACCTCACCGGGGTGGATCTCCAGCTCTACGTCGGTGAGCGCCTGAACGGCGCCGAACCGCTTGGAGATTCCGCGCAACGCCAGCACGGGCGTAGCGGACACGTGAATCATCTCCTTCGCCGCCTGACCGGCGGGCGATGTACCGTCCGGCGCCGTCCGCCGGGGGCGGGGTGGGCCATGGCGCGGGCGCCGGACGCAATTCTTGCGGGGAATGTCAATTCCCGTACAGCGAATCGGTGTTGGGCGGACGGGAATCGCAGGTGGCTTACTTCAGACCGGCCTTGTCGCACTCCGCCTTGTACTTGGCGGTGCAGATCTCGGCGGTGGTGAAGAAGCCTTCCTTGTTGACGTACTTGGCGATGTCCGCCTTGGTCAGTGCGAAGGGGTCGACGATGATCGCCGGGATGTCCTTCTGGCTGCCGCTGTCCACGGTGGTCTTGCCGACGGAGCCCGCCTTCTTGCCCTGCGCGAGGGCGACGGCGAATTCCGCGGCGGCGTCCGCCTCGGGCTTGTAGGGCTTGTAGACGCTCATGAACTGCTCGTCGGACAGAATGCGCTGGACGGCGGAGAGTTCGGCGTCCTGGCCGGTGACCGGCGGGAGCTTGGTGAATCCGGCGGCCTTCATGGCGGTGATGATGCCGCCGGCCATGCCGTCGTTCGCGGAGTAGACGCCGACGATCTGGTCCTTGCCGAGCGAGGAGATGGCGCCCTTCATGTTCTCGTTGGCGTTCTCCGGCTTCCACTCCTTGGTGTCGTACTCGCGGCCGATCTTGACCTTGCCGTCGAGTACGGAGTGCGCGCCGTCCTTGTACATCTTGGCGTTGGGGTCGGTGACCGACCCGTTCATCATGACGATCTGGCCCTTGGCGGCGTCACCGCCCAGCTCCTTGAGCAGCGACTGCCCCTGGATCTTGCCGACCCGCTCGTTGTCGACGGAGGTGTACGCCTTGATCGGGCCCTCGGCCAGGCGGTCGTAGGCGACGACGGGGATGCCCTTGTCGTTGGCCTTCTTCACCGAGCTGGCTATGGACTTGGCGTCCACGGCGTCCAGGATCAGCGCGTCGGCCTTCTTGGTGATCATCGTGTCGACCTGCTGCTGCTGGACGGAGGCGTCCTGCTTGGCGTTGTCGTAGAGGATCTTGGTGTCCTGGCCCGCCAGTTCCTTGATCTTCTTCTCGATCAGCTGCTTGTCGAACCGTTCGTAGCGCGCCGTCTGGTTCTCCGGCAGGAGCAGGCCGATGGTCAGCGGGCCCTTCTTGTCCTTCTTGTCGCCGGCGTTGTCGCCGGCCTCCTTCGCGGAACCACAGGCGGCGAGTCCGGCCGCCATCGAGGCGGCGGCCACGGCCACGGCTGCACGACGCAGGTGCGTGTTCACTTGGAAAACCTCCCTGACGAGGCCGCGTCGTTGCGGCCGAGGTGGCTGGAAGTCAACTCGGCTGCTCGCAGACCGTCAAGGAGTAAATACTTAACGAGATGACAACGGTGCCATTCGTTAGCTGTGTGAACTCACTTTGCGCCAAGTGAATACAGCGATCCGGACGATTCCGCGGCGGACGGCCACGGCGGTGCGGAAAGCGGGACCGGAAAAACCGACACCCGCCGCCGTTTCCCGCGCCGGACCTCAGGCCAGGGCCGGCGCCTCGGCGGACAGCGCCCCGTCCAGCAGCGTGGAATCGCCCATCTCGCTCAGCACGAGCGCGAGCGCGCCCAGCACCTCGGCACGACCGCCGAGCGTACCCGGCACGATCCCCAACTGCCGTGCCGCGCTGGGGATCGCATAGCGCGAAACCGACTCCCGGATCGGTCCCAGCACCAGCTCCCCCGCCTCCGCGAGATCGCCGCCGAGCACCACCCTGCTGGGGTTGAGCAGGTTGCAGAGGTTGGCCACTCCGCTGCCGATGTGCCGCCCCACGTCCGCGATCACCCGGCGGCAGCCCGGGTCGCCCTCGCCCGCGAGCCGTACCACCTCGGCCATGGTCAGGTCGGGGCCGTGGCTGGGCTGCAGCAGCGGCAGGACGTAGCGGGCGGCGGTGAAGGTCTCCAGGCAGCCGCGGTTGCCGCAGCGGCACACCGGGCCCGACTCGTCCAGCGTGATGTGCCCGATCTCGCCCGCGGTGCCGCCCGGGCCCCGGTAGATCTGCCCGCTGATGACCAGGCCCGCGCCGACACCGCTGGCGACCTTGATGTACGCCAGGTCGGCCGCGCCGCGCCCGCTGCCCCACACCAGTTCGCCCAGCGCGCCCAGGTTGGCGTCGTTGTCCACGTACACCGGGACGCCCAGGCGCTCGGACAGCGCCCGGCGCGGGTTCGTACCGCTCCAGCCCGGCAGGATCGCCGTCGAGCCGAGCGTGCCGGACTCCATGTCGATGGGTCCCGGTACGCCGAGGCCGACCCCGATCACCTTGTCGACGCCGATGCCGGTGGTCTCGATCAGCCGGCTGACCAGGCGCTCGGCGCGGTCGAAGCCGTCGGCGGCCGAGGCGTCCACATCGATGGGCTCGGACTCCTCCGCGAGCACCTGATGGGCGAGGTTGCCGACGGCGACGCGCAGATGGGAATGGCCGAAATCGACGCCGACCACGATGCCGGCGTCGCCGGACAGGGAGACGCTGCGGGCCCGGCGCCCGCCCGCGGAGGTGGGGGTGACCTCGACGGTCCCGCCGTCCTTGAGCTCGCGCACGATGTTGGAGACCGTGGCCGCGGACAGCCCGGTGGTCCGGGCGATCTCCGCCTGGGTCAGCGAGCCCGCCATGCGCACGGCCCGTACGACCCGTTCCAGATTGGCCCGGTGCAGCGAGGACTGCGACCCCGGAGTCTCCATCGACTCATCCACTCCCGCCTGGGCCCGAGGGCCCCTCCCAGCGGCTGCTGGGAAAGGCTCGACGGCCGCCCGCCGGCCGGGCCGCGTCAGCGGGGCCCGACATGTCTCCAACATATGAAGCCTAGCTGAGCTGCCCGGGCCGTCTCCCGTCAAGGCCTGTGCCGGGGCGGGAGGCCCCGGGAGGCGGTCAGCGCGGGACGATCCACGCGATCCAGGCATCCGTACCCGCCCGGTGGCGGCCCCGGACGCCCCGCGGAGGGCGGCCGCCACGGTCGGCGGCCGCCTCACAGGTGCCCGAAGTATCCCTCCATGTCTCGAATTCACGAGATCACTTACTGCGGGTACGGGCCGTACGAGCCCGCTGTGCCCGCTACTTGAGCGCGCCCGCCGTCAGACCTGCCACCACCTGCCGCTGGAAGATGATGTACGCGGCGAGCACCGGCAGCATCGCGATGGTCAGACCCGCGAACAGGCCGGACCAGTCGCCCTTGTACCCCTGGCTGACCGCCAGCGCCACCAGCCCCTGGGTGAGCACCTTCTTGTCCGGGTCGCCGACGTTGAGCACCGTCGGCAGCAGGTACTGGTTCCACTGCCCCAGGAAGTTGAAGATGCCCACGCTGATCAGGCCCGGCTTGGCCATCGGCAGCATCACCTGGAAGAAGGTGCGGGTGTGCGAGGCCCCGTCGATCAGCGCGGCCTCGGCCACCGACGTCGGCAGGGTCTTGAAGAACCCGCTGAGGAAGAAGACGGTGAACGGCAGCGAATAAGCGATATAGACCAGGATCAGCCCGTGGTAGGTGTCCAGCAGCGCCATGTTCTTCATGACGAAGAACAGCGGCACCAGCGCCAGGATGACCGGGAAGCCCATGCCGCCCACGAACAGGAAATAGATGAAGCGGTTTCCCGGGAAGTCGAACCGGGCCAGCACATAGGCCGCCATCGACCCCAGCAGCATGGTGCCAACCAGCGAACCACCCACCACGATCAGGGAATTGAGGAAGTACTGGCCCATGTCGGCCTTGTCCCAGGCGCGCGCCCAGTTGTCGAAGTGCAGCGCGGCGGGCAGGCCCCAGGGCGAGCCGAAGATCTCGCTGTCGTCCTTGAAGGAGCTGACCACCGCCCACAGCAGCGGCAGGGTGACCAACAGGCCCCAGATGACCAGGACTCCGTGCGAGAAGACGTTCAGGACCCGGCCCTGGCTGCCGCCGCTCGCACCGGCCAGCAGCGCCTTCCCCGCCGGGCCGCCCGGGCCGCCGTCCCGCTGCCCCGGCAGCCGGCCGCCGCCCTCCCGGCCCGGTCCGCCCGGCGCGCTCTGCGCGGAAACGTCGGACGGGTTGCTCTGCGCGCTCATCAGAACTCCAGTCGCTCGCGCCGGCCCAGCTTCATGACGATGCCCGAGAAGATGAGGGTCACGATGAGCAGGGAAACTCCGATTGCGGTGGCATATCCGGCCTGACCGTCACGGAACGTCTTCTGGTAGACGTACAGCGGCAGGACCTCGGTGGCATAGTTCGGGCCGCCGGGACCCACGCTCATGATCTGTACGAACGCGAAGGCCGACACGTCCAGGGCGAGAATGCCCATATAGATCCAGCCGGTCTGGACGGTGTCCCACAGCAGCGGCAGGGTGATGCGGAAGAAGGTGTTGAAGCGGTTGGCGCCGTCCAGCAGCGCGGCCTCGTAGAAGTCCTTGGGGATCGAGGTCATGCCCGCCGAGAAGAGCACGACGTAGAAACCGACATTGGCCCAGATCATCGCGGCCATCACACACCACAGGGCCAGCTCGGGATCGCCCAGCCAGTTCGGCTGCACCCCGTCCAGACCGATCGCCTGGAGGAAGGAGTTCAGCGCGCCGCTCTCGGGGTTGTAGGCGAACTGGAAGAGCAGCGCGATGATCGGGATCGAGAGCACCTGCGGGAAGAAATACAGAATCTTGTACGCGCCCGAGCCGCGCACACCGCCGATGACCGCCTTCTTCCTGCGGCGGCCACCGACGTTGAGCATGAAAGCGAAGAACAGCCCCAGCGAGAGCGTCACCACCGGCAGCAGGAGCAGCAGGACCACGCTGTTGCCCACCGCGGCCCAGAAGACATCGTCCTTGAAGAGCCGGGAGTAGTTCTCGAACCCGATCATCTTCAGGTCCGGACTCAGCCCGGTCCAGTTCGTGAAGGAGTAGTAGATCGCCTGCACGAACGGCGAGATCACAAAGATCGCGTAAATCGCCAGGGGCAGGACCAGGAACCCCGCGATGAAGCGGTACTTACCGTGCTGCATGACTACCGATCCCGTTCTTTCCCGGCAGACACCGCGTGGTGCGCGGGGGCCGCCGACGGTGACGCGTCGAACTCATCGGTCAGCGCTTGTACTTCTTGACGTTGCTGTCGTTGCGGGTCTCGTCGGTGTACCGCTGACAGGCCTTGATCGCCTCGTCGGGCGTCATCCGTCCCGCCATCATCTCGCCCAGCGCGCCGGTGCCGATCTTCTCCTTCTGCAGCGCCACGTACCAGTCCTGGATGCGGGGGTTGACGACATTGGTGCCCGCCGCCTCCAGCGCCTGCTGGGCTGAGGTCAGGCCGGGCGGCAGGGTGAGCCCATCGGTGCCACCGTTGAGCGAGGTGAGCGAGGAGACCTGCTTGATGAAGTTCTGCGAGGACTTCTTGCCGAGCATGATGCGCAGGAATTCCATGCCGCCCTCGGGGTTCTTGGCCTTCCGGGGCACGATGAACGGCTCACCGCCGGAGGCCCACAGGGTGCCGAAGGGCATTTTGTCGGAGGTGCTCATGCTGGAGGGGGCGCCCACCGCGAGGTCGAAGTTCTTGGGGAACTGCTTGGCGGACTCGTGCTCCACCCAGGAGCCGTTGGGGATGAACAGCGCCTTGCCCTGCGCCCAGGCCTTCTGCGACTGGAGGTGGTCCAGGCCCGGGGTGCCCTGGAGGATGTAGCCCTTCTTGAAGAGCTCGTAGTACGCCTCGAAGGCCGTTTTGACGGCCGGGCTCTTCCAGGCGTCCGGCTCCAGATTGTCGATCTTCCGCAGTTCCTCGGCGCCGCCGATCTTGGCGATGAGCGGGTAGAGGCTGAAGGGGATGTAGTAGGGGTGCTTGCCGGGATAGGTCCAGCCGGCCACGCCCTGCTTCTTCGCCTTCGCGCACAGGGCGAGCATCTCGTCCCAGGTCTTGGGGTATTCCGCGTCCAGTTTCTTGAGATTGGTCTTGGAGTACCACACGCCGTACACGGTGTAGGCGTAGTAGAGGACCCAGGTCTCCTTGCCGCCGAACTTGCCCATGTCCACGACGCCGGGGCGCAGCGTCTCGCGCACCGTCTTGCCGGGGTCGTCGAAGGAGGGGGCGTCCAGCAGCGGATTGAGGTCGGCGAGCTGGTTCTGGCCGACCAGGGTGCCGAAGTCCATTTGCTTGGCACCGGAGTTGTCGATGACGTCGGGCGGATTTCCGCCGTTGAAGCGCGGCTGGAGAACCGTCTGGATTTCCTGGGTCGCGGTGTGCTTGACCTTGCCCTGGGTCTTGGGGAAGGCGGCGACGTACGCGGCCTCGGCGTCCTTGGCGTACTGGTCACCGAATCCGCCGTCGAAGATGACCACGTCCAGGGCGGCGCTGTCATTGACCGCCAGGGGGTTCTTCTCGCTCTTCTTGCCCTTTTCCGGTTTGTCGCCGTCGTCACTGCCGCCGCCGGCGCAGGCGGCCAGGGCGCTCATGGTTGGCACGGCGATGATCCCGAGGGCGGTGGCCCGCTTGACCAGATCGCGACGGCTGAATTCTGAGGTGGATCCCATGCTCAAGTCCTCGCCTTCTTCAGGACTCAGGCGGTGTACCGGAGCCACCCCGGCACCGCGGGTCAGATGAAGCTGAGTTGTACGGGATGTGCGCCGGGCGCGCCAGAGATTCGCAGAGAATGTCTTGATGATCCGCCGCGGGTTCCCCCGGGTCCGCGCGGCCCCCATCGCACAGCCGCTCGGACGCCGACAGGTATAGTCCACTTCCCGTCAACTGAGCAAGATCGAAAGCAGAGTTGGGCTGCGTCTTTCCCGAGTTGAGACCTCTTCGACATGCGCCCAATTGGTCCGGACCATAAGCCCGCGACTCTCCCACGCACCCTTGACACCATTCGCCCCACACCCCTTACTTGTCTCTGCGTCACGTAACTGACAACGATGTCAACCTCGTTGGGGGGCTCGCGTGCGGCACAGACAGCGATCCGGACGACTCCAGTGGCCGGGACGGCTCAGACCCTCGGCACTCCCGGCGCGCGCCGCCGCGCTCACGGCGGCGGCCCTGCTCGTGGTGACGGCCCAGGGAGCCGCCGTCGCCGCGCCACCTCAACCCACCGGCGCCGCCAAGGAGTTCAGCTCCTCCTTCGAACCGGGCGAGGCGGCCCCCGACTGGCGCGACACCGCCGAGACGGGCCCCGACGGCAGACCGTGGACCTCCGGGGTCCAGCGCGAGGACGCACCCGGCGCTCCCGGCATGAGCAGCCGCCCGGACACCGGCCCCGCCGACTCCCCCACCGCCAAGAAGAACGCCGGCTTCACCGGTACCCACGCGCTGCGCTACGCGGGCACCCACACCGCGCCCGGCCGCGGCCACGCGTACAACAAGGTCTTCGACGTCAACGTCCGCGTCACCCCGGCCACTTCGCTCTCTTACAAGATCTTCCCCGAGATGTCGAGGACGGATCTGGCCTATCCCGCCACGCATGCCGCACTCGATCTGGCGTTCACCGACGGGACGTATCTGAGCCGGCTGGGCGCACGCGACCAGTACGGCGCGCCGCTGACCCCGCGCGGCCAGGCCGACGCCAAGACGCTGTACGTCAACCAGTGGAACAACCGGGAGTCCCGGATCGGCGCGGTCGCGGCGGGCAAGACCATCGACCGCATCCTGATCGCGTACGACTCCCCCGCCGCCCCCAAGGCCGCCCCGGCCTTCCGCGGCTGGGTCGACGACATCGCCCTGGGCCCCAAGGCTCCGGAAAAGCGCCTGGCGCATCTGAGCGACTACGCGGTCACCACCCGCGGCACCCACTCCAGCGGCGGCTTCTCGCGCGGCAACACCTTCCCCGCCACCGCCGTCCCCGGCGGCTTCAACTTCTGGACGCCGGTGACCGACGCGGGCTCCACGGACTGGCTGTACGAGTACGCGCGCAGGAACAACGCCGCGAACCTGCCCACCCTCCAGGCCTTCAGCGCCAGCCACGAGCCCAGCCCCTGGATGGGCGACCGGCAGACCTTCCAGGTCATGCCGTCCACCGCGGCGGGCACCCCCGACGCCTCGCGCAGCGCCCGCGCGCTGCCCTTCCGGCACGCCAACGAGAAGGCCAGGCCGCACTATTACGGCGTCACCTTCGAGAACGGCCTCAAGGCGGAGATCACCCCGTCCGACCACGCCGCCATGATGCGCTTCACCTTCCCCGGCGACAGCGCGAGCCTGATCTTCGACAACGTCAACAACAAGGGCGGCCTGACGCTGGACACCCGGCGCGGCGTGGTCAGCGGCTTCTCCGACGTCAAGAGCGGGCTGTCCACCGGCGCCACCCGGATGTTCGTGTACGCCGTCTTCGACGCCCCCGTCACCGGCGGCGGCAGGCTCGGCGGCGGCGGGGGCCCGGACGTCACCGGCTATCTCCGCTTCGATCCCGGGGCCGACCGCACCGTCACCATGCGGATCGCCACCTCCCTGATCAGCGTCGACCAGGCCAGGGACAATCTGCGGCGCGAGATACCCGGCGGCGCCTCCTTCGGCCGCACCAAGGACCGCGCGCAGGCGCAGTGGGACGATCTGCTGGGCCGGATCGAGGTCGAGGGCGCCACCCGCGACCAGCTCACCACCCTGTACTCCAACCTCTACCGGCTCTACCTCTACCCCAACTCCGGTTTCGAGAAGGTCGGTTCGAAGAGCCGCTACGCCAGCCCCTTCTCGCCCGCGGAGCGGCCCGACACCCCCACCCGCACCGGCTCGAAGATCGTGGACGGGCAGGTGTACGTCAACAACGGCTTCTGGGACACCTACCGGACCACCTGGCCCGCCTATTCCTTCCTCACCCCGAAACGGGCCGGCCGCATGGTCGACGGATTCGTCCAGCAGTACAAGGACGGCGGCTGGATCTCCCGCTGGTCCTCCCCCGGTTACGCGGATCTGATGACCGGTACCAGCTCGGATGTCGCCTTCGCCGACGCGTACGGCAAGGGCGTGAAGTTCGACGTCGAGGCCGCTTATGAGGCGGCGCTGAAGAACGCCACCGTCGCACCGCCCAGCGCCGGGGTGGGCCGCAAGGGCATGAACACCTCGCCCTTCCTGGGATATACGAGCACGAAGACCGGCGAGGGCATGTCCTGGGCACTGGAGGGATATCTCAACGACTTCGGCCTGGCCCGCATGGGCGAGGCGCTGTACGAGAAGACCGGGAAGGCCCGCTACAAAGAGGAGTCGGCCTACTTCCTCAACCGCGCCCGCAATTACGTCAAGCTCTTCGACGACAAGGTCGGCTTCTTCCAGGGCAAAAACGCCGACGGCTCCTGGCGCCTGCCGCCTGCCGCCTTCGACCCCCGGGTGTGGGGCCACGACTACACCGAGACCAACGCCTGGAACTTCGCCTTCACCGCGCCCCAGGACACCCGGGGCCTGGCCAATCTCTACGGCGGCCGCGCGGGCCTGGCCAGGAAACTGGACGCCTACTTCGCCACTCCCGAAACCGCGGCCAAGGAGTTCGCCGGGTCCTACGGCCAAGTCATCCACGAGATGACCGAGGCCAGGGACGTACGAATGGGCATGTACGGGCACAGCAACCAGCCCTCGCACCACATCGCCTACGCCTACGACGCCGCGGGACAGCCCTGGAAGACCCAGGAGAAGGTCCGCGAGGTCCTCTCCCGGCTCTATCTCGGCAGCGAGATCGGCCAGGGATATCCCGGCGACGAGGACAACGGCGAGATGTCCGCGTGGTACATCTTCTCCGCCCTCGGCTTCTATCCGCTGGTGATGGGCGCGCCCGAATACGCCGTGGGCTCCCCGCTGTTCACCAAGGCCACCGTCCATCTCGAAGGCGGCCGCGACCTCGTCGTCAAGGCCCCGCGCAACAGTGCCCGCAATGTGTACGTCCAGGGGCTGAAGGTGAACGGGAAGCCCTGGAATTCCACCGCGCTGCCGCACCGGCTGCTGGCCCGCGGCGGCACCCTGGAATTCGCGATGGGCCCCGAGCCGTCCGCATGGGGCAGCGGCAAGAACGCCGCCCCCAGCTCCATCACCCAGGACGACAAGGTGCCCACGCCGCAGGGCGACGCGACCGTGCCGGACGGCGGCGCCCTCACGGACAACACCTCCGATACCTCGGCGACGGTGACCGAGGCGAAGCTCCGGGTCGCCCCGGGCTCCCGGGTGACCTCCTACACCCTCACCTCGGCAGCACGGTCCACGGCACCGCGCTCCTGGGTACTGGAGGGCTCCGACGACGGCAGCACCTGGCGCCAGGTCGACCGCCGCAGCGACGAGTCCTTCACCTGGGACCGCCAGACCCGGGTCTTCAGCCCGGCGTCACCGGGCACCTACCGCCACTACCGCCTGACCCTGAACGGCAGCGCGACCCTGGCGGAGGTGGAACTGCTCTCCTGACCGACGGGCCGTCAGGCCGGCAAAGCACCTGACCGACAGCCCGGGGCCGTACCCACGGCGCGGAACTCCCGCGCGGGGTACGGCCCTTCAGGGTGAGAGGGTCTGCACGAACCGGTACTGCGTGCTCTCGCGCCCCCGCTCCCCCGGTGCGCCCAGTTCCACCAGCGCCATCGGCCGGTCGGCCGGCTCGCCGGTGTCCGGTTCGAAGGCGATCGGGCCGCTGACGCCGCGTATCCGGTAGCTGCCGCCGGTCTGCCCCAGCAGGTCCAGGACCGTCCGCGCGGTGACCTCGCCCTGGCCGTAGCTGTCCAGGGCCCGCCGGGCGGCGATGCCCGCGGTGTACACCGCGTCGTGCCCCACCATCGCCTGGCCGTTGTCCAAGGTGCGCGCGCTGCCGCCGCGCACCTGGAGATAGCGCCGCTCGAAGTCCGGGTACGGGCCGTTCTCGCGGCCCTTGTAGAGCTGTGCGGACGCGTCGGGGTGGGTGTAGGCGGTGTACAGGGCCCGCAGTCCGCTGGCCTTCCAGCGCCTGCCCAGCTCGGCCAGCTCCGGTTCGCCCCGCGCGTGGCTGGTGTCGAAGTAGACGCCCACCGCGCTGGATCCGGAGAGCACGGTCACCGGGCAGCGGCGCCGGTTCTCGCCTGCGGCCTCGATGAAGCTGCGCAGCTCCCGTCCACGGCCCGCGAAGTACACGGCGTCGGGCGGCGGTCCGGTGCCGCAGACCTTCTCCGCCACCACCCGCAGCGCGTTGCCCTCGCCCGGCGCGGCGCCCGAGGTGAAGGGGACGACCTCCTCGACGCGTACGCCCACGCGCCGGGCGGCGTCCATGAACCCCGTGTAGAGCGAGGCGTCGTAGACGTCCCCCGCCTTGCTGTCCCGGACCACTTGCACGCGGTATCCGGCCTTCTCCCCCTGGAGCTTCCTGACGTAGCGGGCCGCGGCCGCCGCCTGTTCGCCGGCCGGGAAGGACACCCGGAAGAATCCGGGACGCTCGGAGCGCATCTCGTCGGCGGCGACGGTGGCGCCGACCGTGGGCACCCCGGCCGCCCGCAGGGTGCTGACCGCCTTGGCCGTACGGTCGTTGCTCTGCCCGATGCCCGCGACCGCGACCAGCCGGTCCGCCCCCTGCCGGTCCAGGAGCATGCGCGCCACCTCGTCCGCGTACGCGTCGTCGCGGCCGGTGTTGGCCAGCAGCAATCGGACGCGGGGCAGGGTGCCGCGCTCGGCGTTGAGTTCGAGCTGGGCGATGTGCGCGCCGGTGACGGCCTGCCGGGTGCCCTCGGGGCCACGGTCCTCGGTGCCGCCGGACATCGATTCGAGGTAGGCGATGGCCACCGATCTCTCTCCGGATGCGGCGACCCTGCGGTTCTCCGCGTGGATCCGCTCGCTGATGTCGCGCAGCCCGGGGAAGGCGTAGCCGCCGTCGGTCACTCCGACGCACTCGCCGCTGTCCTTCTTGGGGACGCCGGAAGCGCATTCGTTCAGCGCCCGGTCGATGCGGTGGCCCCCGTAGCCGATCGCTGCCGCCAGGACCACCACGAGGAGCGCCAGCAGCACCTTGTTGCGCGGGCGCCGGGGAACGGACAGGTCCGTCGTGGTCATCGCCAGGGCTCCTTTTGGTACTGCTCCGCCTTGTCCAGCAGCGCGGCGGTCCAGGCGACGCGCTGGGTGTGGGCGGCGGCCAGCGTGTGGAAACGTGCGTTGATCTCCGCGTACAGCGATGCGTACGGGTCTGCGAGCGGTTCGCGGTAGGGGTCGCCGACGAGGTCGGTGGCCGGGTCCTCGGGCGGTTCGGGGGCGATCCAACTCGCCGCCAGGAGGCGGGTGATGGTGCGCAGCCGCGGGCCGACGGCCTCGTCGCCCAGGTGTCGTACCAAGGATTCGTACCGCTGCCACGGGGATCCGCCGTCCTCGCCCACGGCGCGGGCGGGCAGCGGCGCCCTGCGCAGCCGGCACAGGTCGGCGCACCACGCCTCGGGCGCCACCCGCTCGAAGGCGGCGTCCAGGTACGCGGCTGCGGCCGGCAGGTCGCCGGAGGCCAGCGCGTGGTACGCGGACAGCCTCGGCTCGCCGCGCGCCTGGGCCTCCGCGCGCAGTTCGGCGTGGACCGTGTGCGGGTCCTGGAGGGAGCTGAGCAGCAGGCGGCGCAGCAGCGGGTGCGGCGTTCCCGTGCCGCCGTCGGCGCGGGTGTCACCGGTGTCCAGGTGCATGGTGCACAGCCGATCCCGGCAAAAGGCGTGGTACGCGGTGCGCAGCTGGTCGGCGGCCTCGTCCCGCAGCCGGCGGGTGACCAGGGCCTGGGCCAGGTCGGGCGCGGCGGCGGCCCTGGCCAGCAACTCCCGCAACCCTTCCGGTGCGTCGATGGGCAGCAGTCTGTCCAGCAGCACGGGGACGAGGCCGCCGTCGGGCCGCAGGACGGCGCGCAGCCGCACCTCCCACTCCGCGCCGCTCTCGAAGTCGTGGAGCGCGGCCAGGAAGCGGGCGGTGCCGGCCGGCTGGCCGCGGGTGAGTTCGTGCACCGCCCAGCCCAGCCAGCTCGCCCCGGCACTGCCCCGGGGTGCGGGCGCCGAAGCGGTCTGCAGGATCTCCGCCGCCTGCTGCTCCACCTCGGTGCGGGTCAGGTCGCGCAGCTGTCCCACCCGCAGCCCGTCGGCGACGTCCTGTGGGGCGAAGGCCGTGCCGGGGAGCCAGCGGCCCGGGGGGTCACCGGCGTACTGCCAGCCGTACTCCACGTTCTGCAGCGTTTCGGGGTAGCTGCCGGCCATGGCCAGGATCACCAGCAGGTCGCGGTCCGCCGGCCGGCGCTCCTGGAGCAGCAGGCGCAGCACCTCGCCGCCGAGCCGGTTGTCGACGTTGTCCAGGAGGACCAGACAGCGCACGGCCCAGTCCTGCCTGGCGTAGCAGCGGCGCAGTTCGCGCAGGAAGACCTCGCACACCACGCGTTCGGTGCGTCTTCGGTCCTCGTCAACCCCGCCGTTGTAGGCGAGGTTGAGTTCGATCAGGACGTCCAGGGCGGACTTGACGGTGGCCGACCTGCGGATGTCGGTCAGGTTCCAGCGCACCCGGCTGTGCAGCCAGCCCCGTTCGCCCAGGGGCAGCAGCTGGAGCGCGGTGGCCAGTGCGGAGGGCAGGCCCACCATCGAAGCGGCCGCCTGCGCCACCTGGTTGACGTCCGCCAGCCACTGGGACGGGGGGCCGGCCAGCTCCTGGCCCAGGCGGCGCCGGGTCGCGGCCCGGTCGTGCGGGTCGACCTCGGCGTCCAGTGCGGCGCACACCAGCCGGAAGGCGGGGAAGGACAGGCGCGGTACGTGTTTCTTGCGGGGTTCGAGCCCGAACGCCACCGCTTTGAGCACGTCGACGGGCCGGCGTTCCTGCCGTGCGAACGCGGCCAGATCCAGCTGGAGGACCGGTGCGTTCCGCGCCCAGTGGGCGAGCGCCCTCAGCAGGGTCGTTTTTCCACTGCCGCGCGGGCCGAGCACCAGCGTGACGGGCCGCTGCTCCGGCGCCGGTCCTCCGGCCCCGGGCAGGACCAGCGAGGCGAGGTAGGTCTGCACCGACCGGTCGCGCTCGGACTCCCCCGCCCACTCCCGCGGCATCGCCCACCCCCTGCGCTCACCGCCACGCCGGCGTGGCAGCTCGAGAGGGGGATCAATATCCCCGTGACATAGGGCAGTTGCAACCCTGTTGCACCCACCGGTCGCCACCGCGCCCGGCGCAGCGGCTCGTATCGGACACGACGGGGGCCGCACCCCTGACATCCAGGGGTGCGGCCCTCAACTGCTGCGTACTGCCGCTTACTTGCGGATCAGGCTGCGCAGCACGTACTGCATGATGCCGCCGTTGCGGTAGTAGTCCGCCTCGCCGGGGGTGTCGATGCGGACGACCGCGTCGAACTCGACGCCCGTGTCGGTGGTGACCTTGACGGTGCGCGGCGTGGTGCCGTTGTTCAGCTCGGTGACGCCCTCGAAGGAGAAGGTCTCCTCGCCGGTCAGGCCGAGGGACTCGGCCGAGGCGCCCTCGGGGAACTGGAGCGGCAGGACGCCCATGCCGATGAGGTTCGAGCGGTGGATGCGCTCGTAGGACTCGGCGATGACGGCCTTGACGCCCAGGAGCGCGGTGCCCTTGGCGGCCCAGTCGCGCGAGGAGCCGGAGCCGTACTCCTTGCCCGCGAGCACGACGAGCGGGATGTCCTGCTCGATGTAGTTGCGCGAGGCGTCGTAGATGAAGGAGACCGGGCCGCCCTCGACGGTGAAGTCGCGGGTGAAGCCGCCCTCGGTGCCCGGCGCGATCTGGTTGCGCAGGCGGATGTTGGCGAAGGTGCCGCGGATCATGACCTCGTGGTTGCCACGGCGCGAGCCGTAGGAGTTGAAGTCGCGACGCTCGACGCCGTGCTCGGTGAGGTACTTGCCCGCCGGGGTGTCGGCCTTGATGGCACCGGCCGGGGAGATGTGGTCGGTGGTGACCGAGTCGCCCAGCTTGGCCAGGACCCGGGCACCGGAGATGTCGGTGACCGGCGCCGGCTCCATCTGCATGCCCTCGAAGTACGGGGGCTTGCGCACGTAGGTGGACTCGGTGTCCCACTCGAAGGTGTTGCCGGTCGGGATCGGCAGCGCCTGCCACTGGGCGTCGCCCGCGAAGACGTCGGAGTAGGACTTGTTGAACATGTCCTCGCCGATGGCGTTGGCCACGACGTCGTTGACCTCGGCCTCGGAGGGCCAGATGTCCTTGAGGTAGACCGGGTTGCCGTCCTGGTCGGTGCCCAGCGCCTCGGTGGTGATGTCCACCTTCATGGAGCCCGCGATGGCGTACGCGACGACCAGCGGCGGGGAGGCCAGGTAGTTCATCTTGACGTCGGGGTTGATCCGGCCCTCGAAGTTACGGTTGCCGGAGAGCACCGAGGTGACGGCCAGGTCGTGCTCGTTGACGGCCTTGGAGACCTCCTCCGGCAGCGGGCCGGAGTTGCCGATGCAGGTGGTGCAGCCGTAGCCGACGAGGTTGAAGCCGACCTTGTCGAGGTAGGGGGTCAGGCCCGCCTTGTCGAAGTAGTCGGTGACGACCTTGGAGCCCGGGGCGAGGGTGGTCTTGACCCACGGCTTGCGGGTCAGGCCCTTCTCGACCGCCTTCTTGGCCACGAGCGCGGCGGCGACCATGACGTAGGGGTTCGAGGTGTTGGTGCAGGAGGTGATCGCGGCGACGGTGACGGCGCCGTGGTCGATCTCGTAGGTCGAGCCGTCGGGGGCCGTGACCGTGGTCGGGCGCGAGGGGACACCGTTGGAGGTGGCCGGGGCGTCGGAGGCCGGGAAGGACTCCTTGCCCGCCTCCTCGTCCTCGGAGACGTAGTTGCGCACGTCGACGGCGAACTGCTGGGCGGCGTTGGCCAGGACGATGCGGTCCTGGGGACGCTTGGGGCCGGCGATCGAGGGGACGACCGTGGCCAGGTCCAGCTCGAGCTTCTCGGAGAAGTCCGGCTCGGCGGCCGGGTCCAGCCACAGGCCCTGCTCCTTGGCGTACGCCTCGACGAGCGCGACCTGCTGCTCGTCACGGCCCGTCAGGCGCAGGTACTTCAGCGTCTCGTCGTCGATCGGGAAGATCGCGGCGGTGGAGCCGAACTCGGGCGACATGTTGCCGATGGTGGCGCGGTTCGCGAGGGAGGTGGCGGCGACGCCCTCACCGTAGAACTCGACGAACTTGCCGACGACGCCGTGCTTGCGCAGCATCTCGGTGATGGTCAGCACCAGGTCGGTGGCGGTGGTGCCGGCGGGCAGCTCACCGGTCAGCTTGAAGCCGACGACGCGCGGGATGAGCATGGAGACCGGCTGGCCCAGCATCGCGGCCTCGGCCTCGATGCCGCCGACGCCCCAGCCCAGCACGCCCAGGCCGTTGACCATGGTGGTGTGCGAGTCGGTGCCGACGAGGGTGTCGGGGTAGGCCTGGCCGTTGCGGACCATGACGGTGCGGGCCAGGTGCTCGATGTTGACCTGGTGGACGATGCCGGTGCCCGGGGGGACGACCTTGAACTCGTCGAAGGCGGTCTGGCCCCAGCGCAGGAACTGGTAGCGCTCCTTGTTGCGGCCGTACTCCAGCTCGACGTTCTGGCCGAAGGCGTCCTTGGTGCCGAACTTGTCGGCGATGACGGAGTGGTCGATGACCAGCTCGGCCGGGGCCAGCGGGTTGATCTTCGCCGGGTCGCCGCCCAGCTCCTTGACGGCCTCACGCATGGTGGCGAGGTCCACGACGCAGGGCACGCCGGTGAAGTCCTGCATGATCACGCGAGCCGGCGTGAACTGGATCTCCTCGCTGGGCTGCGCCTGCGAGTCCCAGTTGCCGAGCGACCGGATGTGGTCGGCGGTGATGTTCGCGCCGTCCTCGGTACGGAGCAGGTTCTCCAGCAGCACCTTCAGGCTGTAGGGAAGGCGTGCGGAGCCCTCGACCTTGTCCAGCTTGAAGATCTCGTACGACTCGTCGCCCACGCGCAGCGTGCTGCGGGCGTCGAAGCTGTTCGCCGACACGACAGTCTCCTTCATGCATGAATTCGCGCGTACCACCGCAATCCTGCCGTTGCAGGTCCATGCCGATCAGCTAAGGTAAGGCTTAGTTAGGTGAGCCTTACTAGCGCGGCAGCGGTACGCCTCTCGGCAGATATCTCGATGTCGAGATAACTCTAGTACATCGCCGCCGCGGGGTCATGCCCTGCCCACCGTGGCCTGGGCCACCCCGCCCCGCCACCCGCGGCGGACAGCACCGACTTCGACGGTGACCTGGACGTTCATGACCTCGAAGATCCCTCGCGCCGTCCACGAGAACCCGGCCGCCGCCCCCGACCGGCCACGACGCCGTCCACTCACCCAAAGTAGCCATCCCCGTTGCACACGGTGATACCGCAAGGCCGCAAGGGGTGGGGCTGGACCCACCCACCCGTACGCCCAGGCCCATACCGCGCCGCCCGCGCACTCCGTAGCGTCGAGACCACAACGAGACGGAGGAAGAAAGTCATGGGAAACACCAACCAGGCCCCGGTCGAGGCAGCGCAGATCAACGCCCCTCAGGTCCAGCAGTCCTTCGAGACTGTCAAGAAGTGCGTCGTGCTCTACGGCGTCATCAGCGCCATCGTCCTCGGCACGGTCGCCGTGGTGGCAGCCATGGGCCAGTCGCCGACCGCGTTCATGTGGGTCCGGTCGGCCCTCCTCCTCGCGGTCTCCGTGGTGATCCACCGGATCGTCATCAGCGCTTCGCAGGGATCGCGTCGGGCATACGACCGCCTGGCCACCCTCACCGTCATCCTGCCGATCGCGATCATCGCCGTCGACCTGATCCCCGGCCTCTGCCCTGCGTGGTACGCCGTGATGCAGGGCGTCTCCGCCCTGGCCCTCATCGGGGCCGCGTGCGTCACCAAGGGCGCCGGACTGCGCGCCGTATTCGCCAAGGCCGCGTAAAGGACCACCCCTCCCGGCGAGGGCGCGGGTAGAACCCCCGTCGACTCGCGCCCTGCCACCCACCGAAAGCCGTCCTGCACCGGGTACGTGTCACCCGGAACAGGGCGGCTTTCGGCCGTACCGGCCGCGTCAGCGACGGCCTACTTGATCTCGATGTCCGCCGTACCCCCGTCCTTGCCCCCGCCCGTTCCCACCAGGTGGAGACGGTGGCTGCCCAAGCGAAGGTCGAGTTCCCTGGACAGCTTCAGGCTCACGCCGTGCGAGCTGAGCCGCACAGAGCTCTCGCTCACTTCCTTGACCTCCAGCTCGAAGTTCTGGATCTTGATCGATGTCCCCGAGCGCGCATGAACGGTGCACGAGCCCTCCTTGCAGCCCGCTTCGATGTCGTCGGGGCCGCAGCCGGTCACCGCCAGCAGCGGAAGGGCGAGCACGAGCACGGATGCGACGGCATGTGCGGAGCGGGGCATGGGGATCTCCTGACGTCTGATGCGTGGAGGCTGGTGGCGAAGGTAAGAGCGGCAGCCCCACGCCCGGTATCCCGCTACGCCCCCTCGCGAGTGGGCCCAGCCCCACTCCCCCGCACCGCCCAATCCCCCTCGTACCAGTGCCGGTTGGCGCCCGGTGGTGGCACTTGAACACCCTTGTCCGGGTGTGGCCGCGTGTGTTGTCGTGGTCCCGATCGTGTGCGTACGGGGGCGAGGAGGGGCTTGGATGGCCGACGGAACCGGGCAGTTGCTGGCCATCAGCGACCTGCACATCAGCTACGCCGAGAACCGTGCGCTGCTAGAGCACATGGCGCCCGACTCCGACGACGACTGGCTGCTCGTGGCCGGGGACGTCGCCGAGACCGTGTCCGACATCCGCTGGGCCCTGAAGACCCTGGCCAGCCGCTTCGGCAAGGTCCTCTGGGCTCCGGGCAACCACGAGCTGTGGACCCATCCGAAAGACGCCGTCACCCTGCGCGGCGCGGCCCGCTACGAGCACCTGGTCGAACTCTGCCGCGAACTGGGCGTGACCACCCCCGAGGACCCCTACCCCATCTGGGAGGGCCCCGGCGGCCCGGTCGCCGTGGCGCCGCTGTTCCTGCTGTACGACTACAGCTTCCTGCCGCCCGGCTGCGCGACCAAGGACGAGGGGCTCTCCTACGCGCGCGAATCCGGCGTCATCTGCAACGACGAGTACCTGCTGCACCCCGACCCCTACCCGAGCCGGGAGGCCTGGTGCCGGGCCCGGGTGGCCGTCACCGAGCGCCGGCTCGCCGCGCTCCCCGACGGCCTGCCCACGGTCCTCGTCAACCACTACCCGCTGGACCGCCACCCCACGGACGTCCTGAGGTACCCCGAGTTCGCCATGTGGTGCGGCACCCGGCTGACCGCCGACTGGCACCGCCGGTTCCGCGCGGCCGCCATGGTCTACGGCCATCTCCACATCCCGCGGACCACCTGGCACGGGGGCGTCCGCTTCGAAGAGGTGTCGGTGGGCTACCCCCGCGAGTGGCGCAACCGCCCCGGGCCGCCCGGCACACTCCGCCGCATTCTGCCGATGGGAGGGCACGGCCGGTGATCGAGGAACTGCTGCCGGACCCGGTGGTGGCCGTGGAGGCCTACGGTGACGACGAGGCCGACCAGGCACCGCTCTACCCCGAGGAACAGGCGGTGGTGGCGCGGGCGGTGGACAAACGGCGCCGCGAGTTCGCCACCGTACGCGCCTGCGCCCGCCGCGCCATGGAGAAGCTCGGCGTACCGCCGCAGCCCGTACTGCCCGGTGAGCGCGGCGCCCCGCGCTGGCCGCAGGGCCTGCTCGGCAGCATGACCCACTGCGACGGCTACCGCGCCGCCGTCCTGGTCCGCGCCACCGACCTGGCCTCCGTCGGCATCGACGCCGAACCCCACAGCCCGCTCCCGGACGGCGTCCTGCGCACCGTCGCGCTCCCCACCGAGCAGAAGCGGCTGGCCCGCCTCGCCGCCGAGGAGCCCGCCGTCCACTGGGACCGCCTGCTGTTCAGCGCGAAGGAGTCCGTCTACAAGGCCTGGTTTCCCCTGACGGGCAAGTGGCTGGACTTCGAGGAGGCGGACATCGAGATCCGCACGGGCCCCGGAACGGCGCCGCACGGCACCTTCCGCGCCGAACTGCTCGTCCCCGGACCGCTGGTGGGCACCGGGCGGCTCGGGCACTTCGAGGGACGGTGGGCCGTTCGCCGGGGTCTGGTGGCCACCGCGATCGCGGTCCCCCTGCCCTCCGTACCGCTCGAAGGGGGAGGGCCGGGGCCGGGTGGGGCTAGCCCCACCCCTCGCGGGGCATAGCGGGATACCAGGTCAGAGGCTACGGCCATACGCTCTCCAGTGTTGGTCGGGCGCATCGATTCCCGGCTGGCAGAATGGCTCCGTGGCGAAAGGATCAGACGGATGAGGCTGCCTGCGGGAGGCGGTCCACTGCGCTGGTGGGTCGAGATCGTGCGTGGGTTGTACCGGTCCGCGGTACTGACCGGGCTCACCTGGCTGATGCCGGCGGTGTGCCTGGGCGTCGCACTGGGCGGCTCCCACGTGGTCCGTACCTGGTCCGAGGGGCTGAGCGCGCCTCTGGCCGTACGGGCGTTGGTGGCCCTCGGGCAGACCTTGATGGTGCTGCTGTGGATCGCCGTGGCCATCTGGATCGTGCACCCGCTGACCAGCCGTCCCCTGGCCAAGGCCGCGCGGCGCTGCGCGGAGAGCTGGCTGGACATGCGGCTTGAGGTGACCTACCGCGCCGTTCCGCAGGTCAGCCGCATGTCGACGGGGTACTGGTGGGACGGCCACGAGTACCACAGGTCCGAGCGGGAAGCGCGCCGCAGGGCCAAGGTGCACGCCCGGTTCCACGATCCGCAGTTGCACTGGGACGGGCTGTGGACCGCGGTCGCCGGTGTGACGGTGCTGCCCATCGCGGCGCTGCCGCTGCTCGGGATCGCCAGCGGCGTGTATATGACGTTGACGTCGGGTCTCCTCGGATACGGCATCGCCCTGATCGTCGCCAGTGTGGCCGTCGCCCCGTTCGCGTGGCGGATCTTCCGGCCCGTGGCGCACCGGTTCCTGGGGCCCATCCCGCGCTCGTGGCTCGGCAGGCGGGTCAAGGAGCTGGAGGCCATCCAGGCGGACCTGACGCAGACCCAGGCGGTCGAACTGGAGCGCATCGAGCGGGACTTGCACGACGGCACCCAGGCCAGGCTGCTGGCCATGGGGATGTCGGTGGGGGCCGCCGAGCAGCTCGTCGACACCGATCCCGCCGCCGCGAAGGCGCTCCTGGCCGAGGCCCGTAGCGCCTCTGCGACCGCGCTCGCCGAGTTGCGTTCGCTGGTGCGCGGCATCAACCCGCCCGTGCTCGCCGAGCGCGGCCTGGTGGACGCCGTGCGGGCCCTGGCGCTCGACGCGCCTGTCGAGATCACCGTGCACAGCACGGTGCCCTCGCGGCCCGAGCGTCCCGTCGAGTCGGCGGTCTACTTCGCCGTCGCGGAACTGATCGCGAATGTCGCCAAGCACGCCGAAGCCTCCCAGGTGACAGTGGAGTTCGGCTTCGCGCAGCAGACGCTCACCGCGACGGTGAGCGACAACGGGACCGGCGGGGCCGTCGCCTCGGCGGGCTCGGGCCTGCGCGGGATCGAGCGGCGGATGGCGGCGTTCAACGGCCGTCTGGAAATCGACAGCCCCACCGGGGGTCCCACTCATATCACCGTGGCGGTGCCATGCGCGTTGTCGTAGCCGAAGACCTCTTCCTGCTCCGCGACGGGATGGTCCGTATCGTCGAGGCACACGGGCATACCGTGGTCGCGGCGGTCGATACGGGGCCCGCGACGCTCGACGCGCTGGTCACCCTGCGGCCGGACGCGGCGATCGTGGACGTCCGACTGCCACCGACGTTCTCCGACGAAGGACTTCAGGCCGCCCTCGCCGCCCGCCGGGAGATTCCGGGGCTGCCCGTGCTCATCCTCTCGCAGCACGTGGAACAGCTGTACGCCCGCGAACTTCTCGCCGACGGGCACGGCGGCGTCGGCTACCAGCTCAAGGACCGCGTCCTGGACGCCGGACAGTTCATGGACGCACTCAACCGCGTCGCCGACGGCGGCACGGCGCTCGACCCGACGGTCGTCGCCAAGCTGCTGGGCCGCCCCATGCGGGCCGATCCGCTCGCCACGCTCACCGACCGGGAGCGCTCGGTGCTCGCGCTGATGGCCGAGGGCCTCAGCAACACGGCGATCGCGGGGCGGCTGTTCCTGAGCGAGGGCGCCATCAGCAAGTACACGACCACCATCTTCGCCAAGCTCGGCCTGGCCACCGACGACGACACCAACCGTCGGGTCCGGGCCGTACTCGCCTATCTCGGCGCCGGCGAAGCCAACGACCAGTAAAGGCACGCGTCAATTCCTGGGCACGTGGTGTCGGGAATGTGTGGACCCGCCCCGGTGACCGGGGCCGGTCCGACGCAGGCCGAGCAACCACCGAGCAGTGCTGTCGGCTGCCGCAGTACCGCACACCGCTACCACCGGTAATGGGGTCTCGACCCACCGCGCACGGGAGTGTGGAGGTGCGCAGCCGAGGGCACCCAGCGATCAGCACACGGAAGGACAAGACATGTCCGCAGTGATTGCAGTGCACAACCTCCACAAGAAATACGGCGACCTGGTGGCACTGGACGATGTGTCCTTCACCGTCGAGGAAGGTGAGATCTTCGGGATCGTCGGCCCCAACGGCGCGGGCAAGACCACGGCCCTGGAGTGCATCGAGGGGCTGCGCAAGTGCGACGGCGGGGAGGTGCGCGTCCTCGGCTGCGACCCCCACGCGCAGCGGGCCGAGGTCACCCAGCGGCTCGACGTACAGCTCCAGGACAGCGCGGGGCCCGACCGGCAGCAGATCGCCGAGGCGCTGTCGCTCTACAGCTCCTTCTACCGCGACCCCGCCGACTGGCGTCAGCTCATGGACTCGCTCGGGCTCGACGACGAGGCCCCTTTAGGCGTGCTGTCCGAAAGCCAGGAGCAGCGCCTCTCGGCGGCGCTGGCCCGGGTCGGCAACCCTCAGGTGGCGGTCTTCGACGAGCTCACCACCGGCCTGGATCCGCAGGCCCGGCACGACACTTGGGAGCTGATCGAGGCCGTCCGCGCCAGCGGGGTCACCATTCTCCTCGCCACGAACTTCATGGAGGAGGCCGAGCGGCTGTGTGACCGGGTCGCGCTGATCAGCAACGGCCGTGTGGCGACGGTCGACACACCGGCGGGGCTGATCGAGCGAATCCACGGCGACACCCGGATCACCTTCCGCCCGTCGGCGCCGTTCGACGAGGGCCTCCTGGCCCAGCTGCCCGACGTGACCGGCGTGACCCGCGAGGGGGATCATGTGACGGTCATCGGCACCGCCGACGCGCTCTACGCGGTCACGTCGGAACTGGCGCGCCACTGCATCGTACCCAAGCAACTCCGCGTCGAGCAGGCGACGTTGGAGGACGCGTTCCTCGCCCTGACCGGCAGCGACTTCACCACGACGTAGCAGCCGGGGCCGCGAGGCCTCAGCCGGCGGCCGCCTCCTCGCGCCGCTCCGTGTCCCTGACACGGGCGGCCAGTCCCCGCGGGGTGGGCCGCTCGAACACCTCGGTGAGGCTGAGCGATACGCCGCTGATGTTCTGGAGTTCCTGCATCGCCAGGGCGGCGAGCATGGAGTTGCCCCCGTACGCGAAGAAGTCCGTGTCGGCGTCGACGTCCTCACGCCGCAGCAGGCTCCCCCACAGCGCGGTCAGCCGGTCCGTCAGCCCGTCCAGGTCCGGGTGGCACAACTGAGGCCGCACCGAGGCGAGTTCGGCGCGCCGGTCGGCGAGCATCCGCTCCAGTGCGGGATAGTCGACCTTCCCGTTGGCGTTGACCGGCATCGGATCGACCGTGACGAGAGCGCCGGGCAGCATCGACCGGGACAGACGGGCACGGGCGTGCGTCCAGACGCTGTCGGTGTCCAACGAGCCGGCGGCCGGTTCCAGGCAGCCGATGAGCACGGCGTCCGCGCTCGGGTCGCCCACCATGATCACCGCGGCGGCGCCGACTTCGGGGTGCGCCAGGAGCGTCGACTCGATCTCGCCCAACTCGATACGGTTGCCGCGGAGTTTGACCTGCCGGTCGCTGCGGCCGAACAGGTCGAGCGCGCCGTCCGCGCGCCAGCAGGCCAGATCGCCCGTGCGGTAGAAGCGGCCGTACGTGGGGTGTTCGCCGAAGCGCTGCGCGTTGAGCTCGGGCCGGCCGTGGTAACCGATCGCCACACCCGTGCCCGAGATGCACAGCTCCCCGCGGACGCCCACGGGAAGTTCACGGCCGTGCCGATCGACCACATGCACCTGGGTGTTGCGGATCGGCCGGCCCACGTCGAGGCGGGCCCCCAGCGCTTCGGTGACCACGCGCGAGGTCGACCAGATGGTCGTCTCCGTGGGTCCGTAGGCGTGGTGCAGCACGCAGCCCGCGGCCACCAGCCGCTGGGCCAGGGAGACCGGCACGGGCTCGCCGCCCACGATGACGCCCCGGCCCCCGAGACAACCCTCCATCCGGTCGATGACCAGCCGCCAGGTCGTCGGTGTCGCCTCGACGAACCGCACCCCGTAGCGCTCCACCAGCTCGCGCAGGACCCGGCCATCACTCCTGGCCGGGTCGGGGGCTGCCACCAGGCGGCCCCCGGAGACCAGCGATACGTGCAGCTCGATGCCGGACATGTCGAACGCGAACGTCGTCGTCCACAGCATCGTGTCACCGGGCGAGGCTTCCAGCTGCTCGGCGAAGTGCGCCGCCACATTGGCCAGGGCCGCGTGGGTGATCAGCGTCCCCTTCGGCCGCCCCGTCGATCCCGAGGTGTAGATCAGGTACGCGCAGGACGCCGGGTCCACCGCCGCGGACGGGACCTCGGGCGCCTTCGTCTCCGGGGCGGCGTCGGCCGCCGGCGCGGTCAGCATCACCAGGCCGTCGTCGGCGAAGTGCGCCAGGTCCGCGGTGGCCACGAGCACCTTCGCGGCCGAGTCGGAGAGCTGGTAGCGGATCCGCTCCTCGGGGTGGGCCGCGTCCAGGGGCAGGTACGCCGCGCCCGCCAGCCAAGTGCCCAGGACCGCCGAGACCAGCTCGGGCCCGCGCGGGAGAGCGATCGCCACCACGTCCCCCGGCCGCACGCCCGCGCCCCGGACGAGGGCGCTCATGGCGTGTGCCGCGCCCCACAACTGCCCGTAGCCGACCGAGCGTTCGCCGTCCACGACGGCGACGGCGGCGGGCGTGCGCAGCGCGTGCCCGTGGACGGCGTCGAGGACCGAGGCGAACTCGACGGGCCCGGCCGTGTCGTTGGCCGCCGCGACGATCTCGTGGTCCCGCTCGCTCCACCAGTGGACGTCCCCCACTGCACCGTCGGGGGCGTCCGTGAACGAGGAGAGCACCGCCTCGTAGCGCGCCAGCAGCAGTTCGGCGTAGGGCCGCTCGAAGAGCTCGGTGCGGTGGACGGCCCGTACCGAGAGGCCGTCCTGCGTCGAGGTGGTGGAGAGGTGAAGGTCGAACTTGCCGAAGCCGCTCGCGGCGGGCAGCGGTCGGGCCGCGAGGCCGCCGAGGGTGAAGCGGGCACCACCGCCCTCGGACCGGTGGTCGAATAGGTGCCGGAACGGCAGGGAGCGCCGTCCCGACCGCGCCGCGGGCACCAGGTCGGGGTGCGCGTCCACGGCCACGTCGGCGTGCGCCTCGGCCGCCGACAGCCGCTCGCCGCTGCGGCGCACCAGGTCGCGCACGCTCTCCCCGCGGTCCACCCGCAGCCGCAGCGGCACGTGGGTGACGTGGTAGCCGATCGTGCGGGCGGCGTGCTCCGGGCGGACGTCGACCGGGGAGCCGACGAGCAGGTCGGGCCCGGCGCCGTGCGCCTCCAGGAGCACGTAGTACGCGGCCAGCAGCACCGCGGACTCCGGGACGCCGACCTCCTCGGCGAGCCGCCGGACCGCGGCCGCCGTACGCGCCGGCAGCTCCCGGCCGACCTGCGCCGCCGCCAGCGTCGGCCGGTCCGGCTCGGGCGCCGCGCAGGCCAGCTCCAGGCCGTCGGTGTTCGCGCCCGCCAGCTCCGCGCGCCAGAAGGCGAGGCTCTCCCCGCTCGGCGGTGCCTCGGTCCACCGGGGCACCGGGGCCAGGCCCTCCTCCGGCGCTCCGTGCGCGTGCTCGTACGCGGACACCAGCTCCTCCCGGAAGACGGCGGCGGATGTCTCGTCGAAGACCAGGTGGTGCGCCGTGACGCAGAAGACGTCCGTGCCAGGGGAGCGGAAGAGCGCCGCCCTCAGCATCGGCCCGCCGTCCAGGCCGAACGGTACGGCCGTCACGGCCGCCAGGTCGTCCTCGGACGGCTCGCCCGGCAGGGCGAACCGCGCCACGTCGAGCCGGAATTCGTCCGGTGCGATCACGCGCTTGACCAGCCGGGTGCCGTCGCCGCGGTAGACGGTGCGCAGCGCCCGGTGGCGGCGCAGCACGACGGCCAGCGCCGAGTCGAGCCGGGAGGTGTCCAGGTGTCCTTCGACGGCGAAGGCCATGGACAGGTTGTTCACGGGGGTGCCCGGCGCCAGCGACTCGAGCAGCCACAGGGCCTCTTCCTTCGGAGCGGCTCCCGCTTCCTCACCCGATTCCGCAGGCGTGTTCCCCTTCGCGGAATGCATCACGTCGCTCCTTCACAAGTCCGTTGACTCCACCGGTGACTCCGCCGGCTCTCCCCTGGGTGCCCGGCCACGCTAGATGCCCAATTCCTTGTCGATGAGATCGAAGATCTCGTCGTCCGTCGCCTCGCTGATGTCCTCGTCGGCGGGCGCGCTCTCCGCGTCCCCGCCGCGGAACTCCTCCACGATTCCCTCCAGACGACTCATGATCATCGCCTTCTTGCCGCCCCGCTGGGCTATCACGGAGAGCAGGGACTTGAGCCGGTCGAGTTCGCTGAGGACCGGCTCGTAGTCGATTTCCTGGTCGGCGATCCGCTCCCGGAGATATCCGGCGAGCTCGGCGGGGGTGGGGTAGTCGAAGACCACCGCGGCGGGCAGCCGCAGCCCGATGGCACCGCTGATCCGGTTACGGAACTCCACCGCGGTCAGCGAGTCGAAGCCGAGCTGGCGGAAGTACCGTGCGGACTCGATGGATTCGGGTCCCGGCCGGTTCAGGACGAGGGCCGCCTGGGTCAGGACCAGGTTCAGGATCGCGCCCTCCAGCTGCTCGGGCGGCAGCGCGGCCCACTGTCCCGCCAGGTTCTTGCCGGCGTCCGGCCTTGCCGCTACGGCGGTGCGCCGGCCGGGCCGGACCAGGCCGCTCACCAGGGCGGGGACCGCGTTTCCGAGGCGGCGCAGCGCGGGCAGGTCGAGGCGGGCCGCCACCAGCAGCGGGTCCGTGCGTCCCACGGCGGCGTCCAGCAGGGCGAGTCCGTCGGGTGTGGCCAGCGGCCGCAGCCCCTGCCGGCCCATCCGCTGCCGGTCGGCGTCCGTGAGCTCGCCGGCCATGCCCTCTTCCCAGGGGCCCCACGCCAACGACACCGCGGGCAGGCCCTGGTGGCGCCGGTGGGCGGCCAGGGCGTCCAGGAAGGTGTTGCCCGCCGCGTAGTTGGCCTGCCCCGGCGTTCCCCAGACCCCGGCCACCGAGGAGAAGAGGGCGAAGGTGTCCAGGTCCAGGTGGCGGGTCAGCTCGTGCAGGTGCCAGGCCGCGTCGACCTTCGGCCGCAGGACCTGCCGTACCCGGTCCGGTGTGAGCGCCCCGACGACACCGTCGTCGAGCACGCCCGCCGTGTGGACGACCCCGGTCAGCGGCGCCGCCGCCGGCACCCCGGCGATCACCGCGGCCAGTTGGTCCCGGTCCGACACGTCGCAGGCGACCACCTGCACGTCCGTACCGGATGCCGCCAACTCGGCGGCCAGTTCCGGCATCCCGGCCGCGCTCACACCGCGCCGCGAGGCCAGCAGCACCCGCCGGGCCCGCCCGGTCGCCGCCAAATGCCGGGCGACCAGGCCGCCCAGGGCACCGGACGCGCCGGTCACCAGCACTGTGCCCGTGCGCCCGTCCGGCGCGGGCACGGTCAGGACGACCTTCCCCGTGTGACGGGCCCCGTTCAGGAACCGGAAGGCCTCCGCCGCGCGCCGCACATCCCAGCACGCCACCGGCAACGGCCGCAGCGCACCCTGCGCGAACAGCTCCGACAGCGACGCCAGCATGCCGCCGATCGCCTCCGGGCCCTCTAGCAGCAGGTCGAACGTCCGGTAGGCGACTTGATACTCCCGCTCCACCTGGCCGGCGTCGCGCACATCGGCCTTGCCCAGCTCGACGAACCGCCCGCCTGGACGGGTCAGCCGCAGCGACGCGTCCACCGCCTCCCCCGCCAGGGAGCCCAGCACCACGTCCATGCCGCGCCCGCCGGACTGCGCGCGGAACGCCGCCTCGAACTCCGTGGTCCGCGACGACGCGAGGTGCCCGTCGTCCAGGCCCAGTTCCCGCAGCGCCCCCCACTTCGAGGGCGAAGCGGTCGCGAAGACCTCGGCACCCAGGTGCCGGGCCACCTGCACGGCGGCCATCCCCACACCACCCGCGGCGGCGTGGATCAGCACCCGCTCACCGCGCCGCAGTCCGGCCAGCCGCGCCAGCGCGTGGTACGCGGTCAGGAACGCCATCGGCGCACCGGCCGCCTGCGCCGACGACCAGCCCGACGGCACCCGCGTCACGGCGCGCGCGTCGGCCACCGCCACCGGTCCGAACGCGCCGGGGAACAGCCCCATCACCGCGTCGCCGACCGCCGGTTCCAGCACGCCGGGACCGGTCTCCAGCACGACACCCGCGCCTTCGAGACCCAGCGGCCCCGGCTCGCCGGGGTGCGAGTCCGGTGCGTTCAGTGCGTCTGGTTCGTGTAGCGCGTCCGGTTCGTGTAGCGCGTCCGGTGCGCGTAGCGCGTCCAGAGCGTTCAGTACGTCGTGGAAGTTCACGCCGGCCGCGCGCACCGCCACCCGTACCTCACCGGCCGCCAGTGGCCGCCGCCCGTCCTCGTACTCCTCCAGGACCAGGTTCTCGACCGTGCCGCGCCCGGAGATCCCCAGCCCCCACTGCGTACCGTCCGGCAGCGCCGGTCCGTCCCCGGCGGCACGCGCCAGTCGCCGTACCCGCACCTGCGCGTCGCGTACCGCGAACTCGGGCTCCCCCAGCGCCGTTCCGGCCACGACGAGCGGCCCCGAGCCGTCGAGCGCCTCCACGTCCGCCAGCACGATCCGCTCCGGGTGCTCACCCGCCGCCGCGCGCACCAGGCCGGTGACGCCCGCGCCGTCCATCCGCAGGCCCGCTCCGGGGCCCGCGTCCACGCCGCGCTCCGTCACCACCACGAGGCGCGAACCGTCGAGCACTCCGGCGGCCAGCCACTCCTGTATGACGCCGAGGGCGCGGAGCACGGTGCGCTGGGCGCGGTGGTGGATGGCGGTGGAGGCCTCGGCGTGTGGGGTGCCGGGGCTCTGTGCGGATGCGGCGTCGCTGTCGGGTTCGAGACTGAGGCCGGGGACGCAGCAGGTCACCACCACGTCGGGGACCGTGGCGCCCGCCTCGACCGCCGCGAGCAGCGCCGCCATGTCCGCGTACGCCGCCGCGCCGGGCACACCCAGTCCGCCGTCCTCGCCGAGCACCGCCCAACTGCGGCCCGGTTCCCCGGCCCCCTCCACCACGGTTGCCGGGACCCACTCCACCCGGAAGAGCCCTTCACGGGCCGACCCTGCCGCCTGGTCCAGTGCTCCGGCGGCCGGCGGCGCCAGCGCCACCGATCCCGCCGAGGCGATCGGCTGCCCGGCCGCGTCGGCGAGCGTCACCGCCACGCCGTCGCCCGAGGGCGAGGGCGCCACTCGTACCCGTGCCGCCGTCGCACCCGACGCGTGCACCTGTACGTCACTCCACGCGAGGGGCAGCAACGGCCCCTCGTCGCCCGCCTGTTCCAGTGCCGTCACATGCAACGCGGCGTCCAGCAGCGCCGGGTGCACCCCGAACCCGGAGACCTCCGTGCCCTCGGCCAGCGCCACCTCCGCGAACACCTCGTCGCCGCGCCGCCAGGCCGCCCGCACGCCCTGGAACACCCGCCCGTACGCGAGCCCGGCAGCCGCCAGGCCCTCGTAGAGCCCGTCCACGTCGGCCGCTACGGCACCCGTCGGTGGCCACTGCACGCTCCACGCCGCCGTTTCCGCGACGGTGTCACCGCCCGCTGCGGCCGGAGTCAGGGTTCCCGACGCATGGCACACCCACTCCCCCTCGGCCGCCCGCGCGAACACGGAGACTTCCCGCCGCCCCGCGGCATCGGCTTCCCCGACGGTTACCTGGACGCGCAGATCGCCGCGCTCGGGCAGCACCAACGGCGTCTCGACGACCAGCTCCTCGACCTGGCCGCAGTCGCACTCGTCACCGGCGCGCACCGCCATGTCCACCAGCGCCGCGGCGGGTACTACCGTCCGGCCCGCCACGAGGGACTGGGCCAGCCACGGTTGCGCGGACACGACGAGCTGCCCGGTCAGCACCACCCCGCCGGTCGCGGGGAGTTCGACGGCCGCACCCAGCAAGGGGTGCCGCGGGCTCTCCAGCCCGAGGTCCTCGGCACGGCTTCCCGTGACCGGGGTCAGCCAGTACCGCTGGTGCTGGAAGGCGTATGTGGGGAGGTCGATCCGCTGGGCGCCCGTACCCGTGAAGACCTTCTCCCAGCCGACGTCCACGCCCCGTACGAACGCCTTGGCCAGCGCCGTGAGCAGTGCGCGGGGTTCGTCTCGGCCGCGGCGCAGCACCGGGAGCCAGGCCTCGGAGGCATCGTCGTTCTCCGTCTCCGTACGGGTCTGCGGTCCCATGACCGAGAGGACACCGTCCGGACCGATCTCGATGAATGTCCGTACGCCGCTGTCGCGGAGCGCGCAGGCCGCGTCGGCGAAACGGACCGCTTCGCGGACGTGCCGCACCCAGTACGCAGGGTCCGTGACTTCCTCGGTCACCACGCCCCCGGTCAGGGCGGACACCAACGTCAATTTCGGCGCCTGATAGCCGACCGCACCGACCACTTCAGCGAAGCGCTCCAGCATCGGTTCCATCAAAGGCGAGTGGAAGGCATGCGAGACCCGCAGACGGCTCGTGCGAGCGCCCGCCCGCGCAAGCTCTTCCGCCGCAGCAAGTACCTCGTCCTCCACGCCGGAAATCACCACGGCCTTCGGACCGTTGACCGCCGCGATACCGACACCGGGACGACCAGCGATCACCTCAAGGACCCGCTC
>NZ_JBSIBZ010000037.1:0-77866 GCF_058245575.1 Streptomyces sp. UF-297
CCCCCCCCCCCCCCCCCCCTCGACTCTGTGCGCGAGGGGGGAGTTGAACCCCCACGCCCTTTCGGGCACTGGAACCTGAATCCAGCGCGTCTGCCTATTCCGCCACCCGCGCATGGGTGTTGTCTTTAGATTCTCTCACGCCCTCCGGACTGGTCCGTCCGGGTCTTGTGCGAGCGCCTTCCGACATGCAGAACATTAGCACGCTGTCGGGGGTGACTTCACATGCCTTCCGTCCGGCCCACCTCGACCGCACCCCGGCGCCCTTGTTCCGTCCTGACTCCCCCCGCGTCCGCCGCACCCGCCCCCGGGATCCGTGCGCCCCCGCACGGTAGGAGAGAGCGGCGGTTGCGGGACACTGTCAGCGGGGCACATCTACGATCGCAGTGAGCAAGCACTCAGGACCGGTGGGCAACCTTGTGAGGGGCGACACTCGTCCCTAAGGCGGGAAAGGGGAACCAGCCGATTTCCCGACGCGTGGATACGATCAGTAAGCAGTATCAGGACGACCCCGACGAAGACTGAGGAAGGAGGTGCCCCGTGGGAGTACTGAAGCGCTTCGAGCAGCGACTCGAAGGTCTCGTCAACGGCACCTTCGCCAAGGTGTTCAAGTCCGAGGTGCAGCCCGTCGAGATCGCCGGCGCCCTCCAGCGCGAGTGCGACAACAACGCCACCATCTGGAACCGCGACCGCACGGTCGTCCCGAACGACTTCATCGTCGAACTGAGCACCCCCGACTACGAGCGCCTGAGCCCTTACAGCGGCCAGCTCGGCGACGAGCTCTCCGGCATGGTCCGCGACTACGCCAAGCAGCAGCGCTACACCTTCATGGGCCCCATCAAGGTGCACCTGGAGAAGGCGGAGGACCTGGACACGGGTCTGTACCGCGTGCGCAGCCGCACCCTGGCCTCCAGCACGTCCCAGGAAAGCCCCGGCCAGGCCGCCGCGGCCCAGCGCCCCACCGCTCCCCGTCCCGCCCCCTCCGGCGGCCATGTGGGCCCGCCCCCCATGCCGTCCGCGCCGCCGCCCGGCGCGCACCCCGCTCCCCGTACCGCACCGCCCGCCGGCGCCGGTCCGCAGCCCTACGCCCAGACCCGGCGCTGGATCGAGATCAACGGCACCCGCCACCAGATCTCCCGCCCGACGATGGTCCTGGGCCGCAGCACCGAGGCGGATGTGCGCATCGACGACCCGGGGGTGTCCCGTCGCCACTGCGAGATCCGGGTCGGAACGCCCCCCACGGTCCAGGATCTGGGTTCGACCAACGGCATCGTGGTGGACGGGCAACACACCACCCGCGCTAATCTCCGCGACGGCTCGCGGATCGTCGTGGGCAGTACCACCATCGTTTACCGGCAAGCCGAAGGGTGAAGCGGGGGCAATGTCAGAGCTGACCCTCACGGTCATGCGGTTGGGTTTCCTCGCCGTACTGTGGCTGTTCGTCATCGTGGCCGTACAGGTCATCCGCAGCGATCTGTTCGGCACGCGCGTCACACAGCGCGGTGCCGCCCGGCGCGGCGGGCAGGAGGCCCGTACGACGCAGCGCCAGGCCGCCGCGCCACCACAGCAGCGCCGCCAGGAAAGCGGCCGCGGCAACAACCGTCAGCGCCGGGGAGCCCCCACAAAGCTGGTGGTCTCGGAGGGCACATTGACGGGCACCACCGTCGCTCTCCAGGGCCAGACCATCACCCTGGGCCGGGCGCACGACTCCACGATCGTGCTGGACGACGACTACGCCTCCAGCAGGCATGCCAGGATCTACCCGGACCGAGACGGCCAGTGGATCGTCGAGGATCTCGGGTCCACCAACGGCACTTATCTCGACCGGACCCGGCTCACGACCCCGACACCGATTCCGTTGGGTGCCCCGATCCGCATCGGCAAGACCGTCATCGAGCTGCGGAAGTAGTGCTACGTCATGAAAGAGCGCGAGCGGAGCGAGCGAGCCGCGGCGGTCCACTCGACGGACCCGGGCGTGCTCCCGACCGGAGGGTGGGCACCGTGCGGATGTACCCGGAGCCGACGGGCGAGGTGCGCATGAGTCTGTCACTGCGCTTCGCCGCCGGATCGCACAAGGGCATGATCCGGGAAGGCAACGAGGACTCCGGCTACGCCGGCCCCCGGCTGCTCGCCATCGCCGACGGCATGGGCGGCCAGGCCGCCGGTGAGGTCGCCTCCTCCGAGGTGATCTCCACCCTCGTCCAGCTCGACGACGACGTCCCGGGCTCCGACATCCTCACCTCGCTCGGCACCGCCGTACAGCGCGCCAACGACCAGCTGCGCGTGATGGTCGAGGAGGACCCGCAGCTGGAGGGCATGGGCACCACGCTCACCGCCCTTTTGTGGACCGGGCAGCGGCTCGGCCTCGTCCACGTCGGCGACTCCCGCGCCTATCTGCTGCGCGACGGCGTCCTCACCCAGATCACCCAGGACCACACCTGGGTACAGCGCCTGGTCGACGAGGGCCGGATCACCGAAGAGGAAGCCACCACCCACCCGCAGCGCTCCTTGCTGATGCGCGCGCTGGGCAGCGGCGACCACGTCGAACCGGACCTCTCCATCCGGGAGGTGCGCGCCGGGGACCGCTATCTGATCTGCTCGGACGGCCTGTCCGGAGTGGTCAGCCACCAGACGCTGGAAGAGACCCTCGCCAGCTACCACGGCCCGCACGAGACGGTGCAGGAGCTCATCCAGCTCGCGCTGCGCGGCGGCGGCCCGGACAACATCACCTGCATCGTCGCCGACGTGCTGGACGTGGACGTCACCGACACCCTGGCGGGGCAGCTCAACGACACCCCCGTCATCGTCGGCGCGGTCGCGGAGAACCAGCAGCAGCTCAGCGACCCCTCCACGCTCCAGACCCCGGCGGCCCGCGCCGCCGAACTGGGGCGCCACCGGGACGTACCGCCGCCCCCAGGAGGCGCGTTCGGCCCGCCCGGAAGCGGCGGACCGGACGTCGGGGGCCCTGCGCAGGGCTCCTTCGGCGCGTTCATGGACGAGGAGTACATCAAGCCCGAGCGGCGCGGTAAGTGGATCAAGCGTTCGCTGATCATCGCGCTGGCGCTGGCCGTGGTCGGCGGCGGGCTGTACGCGGGCTACCGCTGGACCCAGACCCAGTACTTCGTCGGTGCCAAGGACGACCACGTCGCGCTCTATCAGGGCATCAGCCAGGACCTGGCGTGGATCAAGCTCAACAAGGTCGACGAGGACCACCCCGAGATCGAACTCAAGTACCTACCGGTGTGGCAGCGCACCCAGGTCAAGGAGACGATCGCCGCCGACGGCCGCAACCAGGCCCTTGAGCGGGTAGCCGAACTGGGCCGGCAGGCCAACGCCTGCAAGTCCAAGGAACAGCGCGAGACGGCCGAGCGCGACGCCGCCCGCGAAAAGGGCGAGGGCCAGGCCGGCGGTACGGCCGGGCAGAAGCCCGGGACCCCCGGCAAGCCCGGCACCACCCAGAAGCCCGGCGCCGGCGCCGAGGCCGGCACGCTCGCGAGCCTGGCCACCACCGCGCCCACACCCACACCGACCACCTCCGGCCAGGCCCCGTCCGAGGAGCAGCAGAAGCTGGAGAAGAATTGCAGCACCCAGCAGTGAGGGCGTAGGGGGCCGTAGATCTCATGAGCAGTACCACCACAACCACGATCGGTACCTTCGCGCCACCGAGCCGCCGCAACACCGAGCTGGCGATGCTCGTCTTCGCGGTGCTGATCCCGGTGTTCGCCTACATCAACGTCGGCCTGGCCAAGGACGGGTCGGTCCCCGCCGGCGTGCTCGGCTACGCGCTGGGCCTGGTGCTGCTGGCGGGCATCACGCACCTGGTCGTGCGCAAGTGGGCACCGTACGCCGACCCGCTGATGCTGCCGCTGGCCGTGCTCCTGAACGGCCTGGGCCTGGTGTTCATCTGGCGCCTGGACCAGGAGCCGTCCATCAGCACACCCAAGCTGGGCGGCGCCATGGCCCCCGGACAGCTGATGTGGTCCACGCTGGGCATCGCGCTGTTCCTGGCCGTCCTGGTCTTCCTCAAGGACCACCGCGTCCTGCAGCGCTACACCTACATCTCCATGGTCGTGGCGCTGGTCCTGCTGGCCGCCCCGATGTTCTTCCCCGGCGTCAACGGCGCCAAGATCTGGATCCAGACCCCGGTCGGATCGCTGCAGCCCGGCGAGTTCGCCAAGATCATCATCACCGTCTTCTTCGCCGGCTACCTGATGGTCAAGCGCGACGCCCTGGCCCTGGCCAGCCGCCGCTTCATGGGCCTGTACCTCCCGCGCGGCCGCGACCTGGGCCCGATCCTGGTCATCTGGGCGATCAGCCTGATGATCCTGGTCTTCGAGACCGACCTGGGCACCTCGCTGCTCTTCTTCGGCCTCTTCGTGATCATGCTGTACGTCGCCACCGAGCGGACCAGCTGGATCGTCTTCGGCCTGCTGCTCTCGGCGGGCGGCGCGGTGGCGGTGGCCACCTTCGAGTCGCACGTCCAGTCGCGTGTCCACAACTGGCTCAACCCCCTCGAGCTGCAGTGCTCGGCCCCCGACCAGTGCGGTGTGACCGAGACCGCCAACGCCATGTACTCCTTCGGCTCCGGCGGCATCCTCGGCTCCGGCCTCGGCCAGGGCTTCTCCCGCCTCATCGGCGGCATCGCCACCAAGAGCGACTACATCCTCGCCACCGTCGGCGAGGAGCTGGGCCTGGCCGGCCTGATGGCGATCCTGCTGCTGTACGGCCTGCTCATCCAGCGCGGTATCCGCACCGCGCTCGCGGCCCGCGACCCGTTCGGCAAGCTGCTGGCCATCGGGCTCTCCGGCGCCTTCGCCCTGCAGGTCTTCGTCGTCGCCGGCGGCGTCACCGGCCTGATCCCGCTCACCGGCATGACGATGCCCTTCCTCGCCCAGGGCGGCTCCTCCGTGATCGCCAACTGGGCGCTGGTCGCGATCCTGCTGCGGATCAGCGACACCGCGCGCCGCCCCGCACCCGCGCCGGCGCCCTCCCCCGACGCCGAGATGACCCAGGTGGTCCGTCCGTGAACAAGCCGCTGCGCCGGGTCGCGATCTTCTGCGGCCTGCTGGTTCTGGCCCTGCTGGTACGCGTCAACTGGGTGCAGTTCGTCCAGGCGGACGCCCTGAAGAACGACGACCGCAACCGGCGCGTGGCCATCGAGCGCTACGCCAAACCGCGCGGCAACATCATCGTGGACGGCAAGGCCGTCACCGGCTCCACCGTCACCGACTTCGGCGACTTCAAGTACAAGCGCACCTACAAGGACGGCCCCATGTGGGCGCCGGTCACCGGGTACGCCTCCCAGGCCTTCGGCGCCAACCAGCTGGAGAAGCTCAACGACGGCATCCTGACCGGCACCGACGACAAGCTCTTCTTCAGCCGTACGGTCGACATGTTCACCGGCGGCAAGCAAAAGGGCGGCGACGTCGTCACCACGCTGGACGCCAAGGCCCAGAAGGCCGCCTACGACGGCCTGGGCGACAAGAAGGGCGCGGTCGCCGCGATCAACCCGGAGACCGGCGCGATCCTGGCCCTGGTCAGCAAGCCCTCCTACGACCCGTCCACGTTCGCGGGGATGAGCGACAAGGACTCCAAGGCGTACAACGCGCTGCTGAAGAAGAACGACGACAGCGACCCGATGCTCAACCGGGCGCTGCGCCAGACCTACCCGCCGGGTTCCACCTTCAAGGTCGTCACCGCCGCCGCCGCGCTGGAGAACGGCCTCTACAAGAACATCGACGACAAGACGAACTCCCCGCTGCCCTGGAAGCTGCCGCTGTCCGTCAAGGAGCTGCACAACGAGGGCAACCTGCCGTGCGAGAACGCCACGATGCGCGAGGCGCTGCGGGTCTCGTGCAACACCGTCTTCGGCAAGATGAGCGACGACCTCGGCAACAAGAAGATGAAGGCCGAGGCCGAGAAGTTCGGCTTCAACCACCCCGAGATCGACACCCCGGTGCGGGCCGCGGAGTCCGTCTACCCCGTCGACAACCGGCCGCAGAACGCGATGGCCGGCATCGGGCAGGCCTCCAACCGCGCCACCCCGCTGCAGATGGCGATGATCACCGCGGCCATCGCCAACGGCGGCACCCTGATGAAGCCGTACATGGTCGAGCAGCTGGTCGCGCCGAACCTCAACGTCATCCAGCAGCACACCCCCGAGGAGCTGAGCCGGCCGCTGAAGCCGGAGAACGCCCAGCAGCTCCAGCAGGCCATGGAGACCGTCGTCAAGGACGGCACCGGCAAGGCCGCCCAGATCGGGGGAGGCATCACCGTCGGCGGCAAGACGGGTACCGCCCAGCACGGTGAGAACAACAAGGACAACCCGTACGCCTGGTTCATCTCCTACGCCAAGACCGACAAGGGCACGCCGGTGGCGGTCGCCGTCGTCGTGGAGAGCTCGGACACCCTGCGCGACGACATCGCGGGCGGCAGGCTCTCCGCACCCATCGCCAAGGCCGTCATGGAGGCGGTGCTGGACGGTAAGAAGTGACCCCGGTCACGCCAATACCGGTCGCATATCAGGTGCCGGTCGCGTCCGGGTCCCATGTGGCGTGCCGGGTACGGTATGCCCGAACAGCACACCGCCGGACCACACACGGGTGCGGTCGGGACTGACGGAGAGGGCTGGAGAAGCTTATGGAAGAGCCGCGTCGCCTCGGCGGCCGGTACGAGCTGGGCTCGGTGCTCGGCCGCGGTGGCATGGCCGAGGTCTACCTCGCCCATGACACCCGGCTCGGCCGCACCGTGGCGGTGAAGACGCTCCGGGTGGACCTCGCCCGCGATCCGTCCTTCCAGGCCCGGTTCCGCCGTGAGGCCCAGTCGGCCGCCTCGCTGAACCACCCGGCGATCGTCGCGGTGTACGACACCGGCGAGGACTACGTCGACGGTGTCTCGATCCCGTACATCGTCATGGAGTACGTCGACGGCTCCACGCTGCGTGAGCTGCTGCACTCCGGCCGCAAGCTGCTGCCCGAGCGCTCGCTGGAAATGACGGTCGGCATCCTCCAGGCCCTGGAGTACTCGCACCGCAACAACATCGTGCACCGCGACATCAAGCCGGCCAACGTCATGCTGACGCGCACCGGCCAGGTCAAGGTCATGGACTTCGGCATCGCCCGCGCGATGGGCGACGCCGGCATGACGATGACGCAGACCGCGGCCGTCATCGGCACCGCCCAGTACCTCTCCCCGGAGCAGGCCAAGGGCGAGCAGGTCGACGCACGCTCGGACCTGTACTCCACCGGCTGTCTGCTCTACGAGCTGCTCACGGTCCGGCCCCCCTTCGTCGGCGACTCCCCGGTCGCGGTCGCCTATCAGCACGTACGGGAAGAGCCGAACCCGCCGAGCACCTTCGACCCCGAGATCACGCCCGAGATGGACGCCATCGTCCTGAAGGCGCTGGTCAAGGACCCCGACTACCGCTATCAGTCGGCGGATGAGATGCGCGCCGACATCGAGGCGGCGCTGGACGGCCAGCCGGTGGCGGCCACCGCGGCCATGGGCGCGGTGGGCTTCGACCAGGACCAGCCCACCGCGATGCTGCGTCCCCAGGACCCGGCAGGCGCGAAGACCGCCATGCTGCCGCCGGCCAACCCGGACGACGGCGCCTACGAGGACCGGCCCGACCGGCGCCGTGGAGGCGGCCAGAAGAAGAGCCACACCTCCACGATCCTGCTGATCGTGGCGGGCATCCTCGTGCTGGTCGGCGCGGTCTTCATCGGCAAGGCGATGTTCAGCGGCAACAAGCCCGACAGCAAGGTGAAGGTCCCCAGCCTCGTCGGCGACTCCCTCTCGGGCGCCAAGGCGCAGGGCACCAACGGCTCCTTCAAGGTCGCCGAGGGCGAGACCAAGCCCTGCGAGGACGTCAAGAAGGGCCAGATCAGCGCGCAGGCCCCGAAGGCCGGCACGATGATCGAGAAGGACGGCACGGTCACGGTCACGCTGTGCTCGGGGCCGGAGAAGGTCGCGGTCCCCGACGTGAAGGGCTACACCTTCGACAAGGCCAAGTCGATGCTGGCCGACAAGGGCTTCAAGAACGTCGAGCAGACCACCGAGATCTCCTCCCAGACGCCCGGCGTGGTCATCAAGCAGGACCCCGATCCGCAGTCCGAGCAGGCCAAGGACGCGACGATCACGCTGACCGTCGCCAGGGCGGAGGAGAAGCAGAACGTCCCCGTCGTCACGGGCCAGGACTTCGCCAAGGCCTCCAAGCAGCTCTCCGACCTCGGCTTCAACGTCAGCAAGACCGAGGAGGAGACCTCCGATCCGAACCAGGTCGGCAAGGTCATCAAGCAGAGCCCGGACGGCAACACCCCGGCCAAGAAGGGCTCCACGGTCACCCTCACCGTCGGCAAGGCCGCCGCCGAGGAGAAGGTCGCGGTCCCCGAGCTGCGCAACTCCAAGCTCAAGGACGCCAAGAAGGCCCTGACAGACCTGGGTCTGGCCGTGGGCAGCGTCACCGGCCCGTCGGACGACAACGCCACCGTGGTGGCGTCCCAGCCGGGCACCGGCCAGCAGGTCGCCAAGAACACCCCCGTCAACCTCGTCACGATGCCCGGCACCGGCGGGGGCGACAGCGACTCCGGCGGCGAGGACGACGGCGGCTTCATCAGCGGCCCGTGGGGTCGGCGCCACTGAGGCAGCAGCACCCACCCTGGTCAACGCGAAAGCCCCGGAAGCCCGTTGAGGGCCCCGGGGCTTTCCCGTACCTGGGTCGCTAGCGCAGTTCCTTGGGGGGTGTGCGGTCGGCGTCGACCTTCTCGGTGCGTTCCAGCTCGCCCCACACGATGTAGCGGTAGGTGGAGGTGTAGACCGGGGTGCAGGTCGTCAGGGTGATGAAGCGGCCCGGCTTGCGCTTGCCGGACTCCTTGGGCACCGGGTCCAGGACCTCGACGTTGTACTTCGTGGTCTCCGGCAGGGTCGCGTAGACCTTGTAGATGTACCAGGTGTCCTTGGACTCGAAGACGATCGGGTCGCCGTCCTTGAGCTTGTCGATGTTGTGGAACTTCGCGCCGTGGCCGTCGCGGTGCGCGGCGAGGGTGAAGTTGCCCTTCTTGTCCTGCGGCAGCGCCGACTTGACCGGCTCGGTGTAGTAGCCGGCCACACCGGCGTTCAGCGTCTTGGCGTCGGTGCCCTTCTTGACCAGCACCTCGCCGTTCTTCATGGCCGGTACGTGCAGGAAGCCGATGCCGTCCTTGGTGTCCAGGGCGCCGGGGCCGGTGTCCTTGGCCCAGTGCTGACGCACCTTGTCACCCTCCTTGCCCGCCTCGCGGTCGGCCAGGACGTTGGTCCACCACAGCGAGTAGGCGACGAAGAGCCCCAGGATCAGGCCCGCGGTGATCAGCAGCTCGCCGATGACGCTGACGACGGCGGCGATGCGCCTGCGTACCTGGCGAGGCCGAGGCGACGGCGCGGACGGGCCGGTGTCCTCGTCGTGTCCGGTGGCAGTCACCGCGTAGTACCCCTCTTACCTCGCTCAGCTGACGAGCGCGTCCGGCTTGCCCTTGCTCCGCGGCCGCTCCTCGACCATCTTGCCCCAGACGATCATTCGATACGTACTGGTGAACTCCGGGGTGCAGGTCGTCAGGGTGATGTAACGGCCCGGTCCGGTGAATCCGGAGCCGGTCGGTACGGGATCGATCACCGCGACGTTGCTGGGGGAGGTCTGCGGGAGGATGCCGGCCATTTCGTAGGTGTAGAACGTGTCCCGCGTCTCGACGACGATCTTGTCGCCCTTCACGAGCTTGTTGACGTAACGGAAGGGCTCGCCATGGGTGTTGCGGTGGCCGCCCACCGCGAAGTTGCCCTTCTTGTCCCAGGGCATCGCCGTCTTGAGCTTGCCCTCGCCGTAGTGACCGACCATGCCCTTGTCCAGCACGCCGTTCTTGCTGATGCCCTCGGCGACGGGGACCTTCACGTCCAGCTTGGGGATGTACATGATCGCGAAGCCCTGGCCGGGCGAGAAGGCGCCCGCCGAGCGGTCCGGCGCACCGCCGCCGTCCCACTGCTGCTGCAGGTTGTCGGCCTCGCCGCCCGCCTCCTGGTGGGCCAGCACATTGGTCCACCACAGCTGGTAGGTGACGAACAGCAGCATCAGCACGCCGAGGGTGATGAACAGCTCTCCCACCGCGCGGCTGGCGATGACGCTGGGGCTGTCCTTGCGTGCCTTCGCGGCCCGGCGGGCCTCCATGCGGGTCATGGGGGCGGTGCTCGCGGCGGGCTTCTCGGCGGCCGGGGATCCGGCGCCGTTTCGGGCTCGCCTGCCGCCCCGCTTGGCCGCCTTGCGCCGGGCGGCGCGTCCCCCGGTCGGCACGGCCGTCTCGGTTTCACGTGAAACGGTGTCCCGCACACGCTCGTCGTCCGGCCCGGCGGAGGTGCCGGTGTCCCCCTCGGCCTCCTCGGTCTGCGTTGCCTGCCGCAGCGCCATGGTCGCGTCGTCCAGCGGCGGTTCGGGGGACGGGGCGGGGCCGGGTACGGGCTCCGGTATGGAGGCGGGGGCGGCTATGGGCTCGTACGGATCGGTCTGCGGGTCCAGGCCCGGGGCGGGGCCCTGCGCGTAGGAGACCGGCGCGGCCGGGGCCACGGGCTGCTGGTGCGGCCGGAACCACGGGGAGCCCTGCGTCCCGGCCGCTTGCTCCGGCTGCGGGGCGGCCTGCCGCGGCGGTGCGGTGCGCTGTCCGGCCGTCTGAGCGGGCTGCGTCTCCTCCCGTACGAAGCGCGGCGGCCGGGGCTGGCGGTGCTCCGGCTGCTGCGGGCGGGGCGCCTCGGCGGCCCGCTGCCCAGGGAGCGGGTCGTTGAGCGGGTCCGCCAGCTGTCCCACGGCCTCCTCGAAGGCGGCATCGTCCGCGTACCCGCCGTACGGGTCCCGCGGCTCGTGGTCCTGCCCTTCGCGCTCGGGGCGCAGGGCGGTCACGCGCCGGCCTTGCCGACCACCGGGGCGAGCCCCGTCGAACGCTCCACGGCCGAGGTGTCGCCGCACTCCGCCAGCCAGTTGGCGAGCATGCGGTGGCCCCACTGCGTCAGTACGGACTCGGGGTGGAACTGCACGCCCTCGACGGACAGTTCACGGTGGCGCAGCCCCATGATGATGCCGTCCTCGGTCCAGGCGGTGACCTCGAGTTCGCCCGGCAGCGCGGCGGGTTCGGCGGCCAGGGAGTGGTAGCGGGTGGCGGTGAAGGGAGAGGGCAGGCCGCTGAAGACGCCGGTGCCCTCGTGGGTCACCAGGGACGTCTTGCCGTGCAGCAGCTCGGGGGCGCGGTCCACCACCCCGCCGTAGGCGACCGCCATGGACTGCATGCCCAGGCACACGCCGAAGACCGGGACGCCGGTGGCCGCGCAGTGCCGGACCATCTCCACGCAGACCCCGGCCTGCTCGGGAGCGCCCGGCCCGGGGGAGAGCAGCACCCCGTCGAAGCCGTCCTGGGCGTGCGCGAGCTCGACCTCGTCATTGCGCAGCACCTCGCACTCGGCCCCCAGTTGGTAGAGGTACTGCACGAGGTTGAAGACGAAGCTGTCGTAGTTGTCTACGACGAGAATGCGTGTGGTCATCGTCCGGCCCCCGCCCCTTCGTCGACGGTGACGTCGTTGAAGGGCAGCAGCGGCTCCGCCCACGGGAAGACGTACTGGAACAGTACGTAGACGATCGCCAGCACGAGCACGGCCGAAATCAGCGCCTTCACCCATGCGTTGCCCGGCAGATGCCGCCAGATCCAGCCGTACATGCTGTCGCTGCCCCTACTTGCCGATGACCGTGACCATGTTGATGTCTGTCGATTGATGCCGTTTGCCACACCAGACTAAAGGGCGACGCACGGGGCTGGTGGGTCAGCCGGGCAAAGCCGACGGCCTTCCCTTCGCGACGGGTTGGGTGGAATCCAGATGCGCCCAGACGATCAGCCGGTGGCTGTGGCCCCACTCCGGCTCGCAGGTCGTCAGGGTCAGATAGCGGCCGGGGCCTTCGTACCCCGACTTGCGCGGTACGGGATCGATGACGCCGATGTCGGTGGGCACGGTGGTGTAGGGCCGGTTGTCGATGCGGTAGGTGAACCAGGTCGTGCCGTCGGTGAGCACCACCGCGTCGCCGGGCCGCAGCCGGGGGAAGTCCTTGAAGGGGTCGCCGTAGGTGCGGCGGTGCCCGGCGACGGAGAAGTTCCCGGTGGCGCCGAGGCGGGCGGTGCGGTCGTAGTGGCCCAGGCCCTTCTTGAGGGTGCCGGTGGCGGTGCCTTCCAGGACGGGCTTGGCCCAGTCCTCGCCCAGGCGCGGGATGTACATGACGGCGAAGGCCCGGCCGTCCTCGTAGGCGGCCTGCCGGGGTGTGCCGGGCGGCGCCTGCGGGGGCGCGCCGTCCTGCCCGGCGTTCTGCCCGGTGGACCAGCGGTCCTGGAGTCTGCCGATCTCGCCGTCCATCGCGCTGTCGGCCCGTACGCCCGTCCACAGCAGGACGTACACGACGAACAGGACGATCAGGGTGCCGATGGTGACGCAGACCTCGCTGAACGCCCGGACGATCGACCGCACCGTCATTCCGGCTCCGCCCCCTTCCGCTCCGCGCGCGGGGCGCGCGGTCTACGGCTTCACAGGCTGTGCGTAGTGGAGATCCACTGTGCCGGAGTAGCCGGGAAGAGTCACCGTCTCGTGCTGGTCGACTTTCCATCCGAGCCCGTAGGCGTTGACGTACTGCATGTAGTTCTGGATCGCGGGGGCCGCGGTCAGGGCCCGGGACAGCTCCTTGCGGTCGCCGACGGCGGTGACCTTGTAGGGCGGGGAGTAGACCCGGCCCTGGAGGATGAGGGTGTTGCCCACGCAGCGCACGGCGCTGGTGGAGATCAGCCGCTGGTCCATGACCTTGATGCCCTTGGCGCCGCCCTGCCACAGGGCGTTGACCACGGCCTGGAGGTCCTGCTGGTGGATGACGAGGTCGTTGGGCTGCGGGTCGGGCACGCCGGGGATCTTGGCGGTGGCGTTGGGCGGCGCGTCGGTGAGCGTGACGGTCAGCCCCTGGCCCTGCAGCTGCTTGGTGCCGGCGTCCTTCTCCAGCGCCTGGAGCTTGGCGTCCTCGGCCTTGGAGCTGCCGTCGTCGCGCTGGGCGAGGCCGTCGACCTCCTCGCGCAGGGTGGCGTTGCGGTCGTCGTGGGCGCCGTTCTTCTGGCTGCGTTCCTGGATGAGGTCCGACAGGCGCAGCATCGAGTCGTCCGAGCGCAGGTTCGTGCCGCGGGCCGTGTCGAAGCTGAGCCAGAAGATCAGACCGGCCAGCGCGAAGACGGCCAGGGTCAGCAGGCGCAGGGGCCGCAGACGGCGGCGCGCGGGGCGGTCAGGGAAGTCAGCGGAATTGCTCAACGTACCCTTACTCCTTACTACGCCGCGGAAGCACTACGCTAACGGACGCCCGGGGGAAGGAACCGCTCCCCGTCGCTTCCTCGCCCGGCAGCCCTTTCCGTTCCCCTATATCCCCGCGCGGATGGGGGCACCGCCCGCTCGAGCCAAGCCGAGAGTGGGGGAGCAGCGCATCGACAGGAGAGTTCCTCGTGCCGAAGTCACGGATCCGCAAGAAGGACGACTTCACGCCGCCGCCGGCGAAGCAGACCACCAGTCTCAAGCTGAATTCCGGCCGCCGCTGGGTCGCTCCGCTGATGCTGGCGATGTTCCTGATCGGCCTGGCGTGGATCGTGCTCTTCTACGTGACCGAGGGCAAGCTGCCCATCAGCTCCATGGGCAACTGGAACATCGTGTGCGGCTTCGGCTTCATCGCGGTGGGCTTCGGCGTATCCACTCAGTGGAAGTAGCGCAAGCCCTGCCCAAGGCCATCCACACTGTTATCCACAGCCGGGGAAAACTTCAGAAGATCTGTGGATAACTTCCCGGACGTTGACGCCGGTGTGATCGGCAGCCCACCCACAGGCTGCCCCGCACCCCTTGTCCCTGCTGGGAAAACGCAGATCCGTCCGGCTCGGGACACCCGTTCCCCACAGCGTGCACAAGATCCGGCACTCGCTGTGGACAACCGGTACGGAAACGGCCCCACAACGGGCCTCCGAGAGGCCTGTGTGGGGCCGGTGAGGGGCCGCGGAACCCGCTCAGCCCAGGAGCTGAGCGGTCCGTACCCCCACCACCGCGACGATCACGAGCAGCGCCGCCGCACAGGTCGCGCCCTGCACGAGAGCGCGGCGCTCCCGGGGCGCGTGCACCATCCCGTACGCCACCGCGGCACCGATCACCAGGCCGCCGACGTGCGCCTGCCAGGCGATGTCCGGCCACAGGAAGGTGATGGCCAGGTTGAGGCCGAGCAGGATCAGGACCGGCCGCATGTCGTAGTTCAGGCGGCGCATCAGCACGGCCGTGGCGCCGAGCAGGCCGAAGATCGCGCCGGAGGCGCCCAGCGAGGGCTGGTTCTGGGCGGCGAGCAGATACGACAGGGCGCTGCCGCCCAGCGCGGAGATCAGATACAGCGCGAGGAAGCGGGCCCGGCCCAGCGCCGCTTCCAGCGGGGGGCCCAGCCACCACAGCGAGAGCATGTTGAAGGCGATGTGCATGACCTGCTGGTGCAGGAACGCCGCGGTCAGCAGGCGGTACCACTCGCCCTCGGCGACGCCGACGAGCTGACCCTGCTGGGGGTCGAAGGCGAGCCCCAGCATCTCCAGGCCGCTCACGATGCGGGAATCGGTGGCCAGGACCGCGACGAAGACCGCGAGGTTCAGCCCGAGCAGGATCTTGGTGATCAGCCGGGGGTCCGCGGTGAGCGCGCCGCCGGCGACCGTACGGGGCTGATTGGCCTCGGGGGCATGGCCCGTACCGCTGCCGCCGCGGACGCAGTCCGGGCACTGGAAGCCGACCGAGGCGCTGACCATGCAGTCGGGGCAGATGGGCCGCTCACATCGGGTGCAGCGGATGCCCGTGGTGCGGTCGGGGTGGCGGTAGCAGCCGGGCACCTCGCCCTCGCCCCGCGCGTCCTGCGGGCTGCTCGACGCCTGGTCCATCCCTGCCTCATCTCTCCCGTGCGCGGATGCGCTGCTCATGGCCTACCCGCGCGGCGTACGAGCATGACCACGCCGCCCGGATCCGCCCCCTGAAAGAACCTCCGCCCCGCCTGGTCTACGACCGGACGGGGCGCGATGGTTCCCTGAGGCGGGACGCGGCGGCGATCAGCCCTCGCGCGTCTCGATGACGACCGACTCGATGACGACGTCCTGGACCGGACGGTCGGTGCGCGGGTTGGTCTGGGTGCCGGCGATGGCGTCCACGACCTTCTTGCTCGCGTCGTTGGTGACCTCACCGAAGATGGTGTGCTTGCCGGTCAGCCACGTGGTCGGGGAGACCGTCACGAAGAACTGCGAGCCGTTGGTGCCCGGGCCGGCGTTGGCCATGGCCAGCAGGTAGGGCTTGTTGAAGGCCAGGTCCGGGTGGAACTCGTCCTTGAACTCGTAGCCCGGGCCGCCGGTGCCGTTGCCCAGCGGGTCCCCGCCCTGGATCATGAAGCCGCTGATCACACGGTGGAAGACCGTGCCGTCGTACAGCTTGTCCGTGGACTTCTTGCCGGTCGCCGGGTGGGTCCACTCGCGCTCGCCCTTGGCGAGCTCGACGAAGTTCTTGACCGTCGTCGGGGCGTGGTTCGGCAGGAGCCGAATCTCGATGTCGCCCTGATTGGTCTTCAGGGTGGCGTAGAGCTGCTCAGCCACGATCTACCTTCCAATAAGTCTGCACTGACGGTTCCCGATCCTCGCACGGACCGCCCCCGGGGTGCCCGACCACCACCCCACAACGGCCCCGGACCCCCTTCCTCCACCGTTCTTTCTCCGTACTTTCCCGTTTCCCGCCCCTCGCCCGCACTTTGCCCGCATCTGATCCGCCCGCAACGAGTAGGCGCCGAATCGCAGCGCGCCGCACAAAAGCGTGGCATTGTCATCAACAGGCTCCAGATGGTCCCCAATGACCCGGATGCCCGCTCGCACATGCTCCATGCGGCATGAGCAGGCATGATCTTCAATCGGGTGGACAGGCGACACAGCAGACATTGGGGTACAACCCCATACCCCGGACACGCCACCGAGGAGGAGGATCCCGTGACCCGCAAGGACAGCGTGCGCGCCGCGACCGGTTCGGCCAAGGACAGCGTGCGGCACGCCGCGGAGGTGGTAGCTCCGTATGCCGGCACGGCCAAGGAGGCCGCCGTGCACTACGCGCACGAGGCCCGTACCCGACTGGCCCCCAAGGTGGCCGAGGCCGCGCATCAGGCCCGCACCCAGTACGACACGCGTCTGCACCCGCGTATCGAGCACGCCCGCGGCTCGCTGCCGCCCAAGGTGGACGCCGCGGCGACCCGGGCCGCCGAGCGCACCCGCCAGGCCGCCCGGCAGGCGGCCGACTACACCGCGCCGCGCGTGGAGCACGCCGTGAGCAGTGCCAGGGCCGCCGCCGAGCCGGTGCGCGAGCAGGCCCTGTCCCGCGGTACGGCCGCACTCGCCGCGCTGCGCGGCCAGGTGTCGGCCGCCGAGATCGAGAAGCTCGCCAAGAAGCACCGGCGCCGCGCGCGGGCCGGTAAGGCCGCCAAGCGCCTGGCGGTGCTGGGCATCCTGGCGGGCGGCGCGGTCGCCGCCTGGAAGTGGTGGGACAAGCAGGCCAACCCCGACTGGCTGGTCGAGCCGCCGGCCCCCACCGAGGTCAGTGGGCGCGCGCCGCTCACCTCGGTGGACGGCAGCGCGGACGCCGCCTCCCTGGACCCCGAGGTACAGGCCAAGCAGGCCGAGGCGGAGGCCGAGGAGCGCGGCGGCGGCCAGAAGTAAGGGCCGCACAGGCAAGGACCGGCAGGCAAAAGGGCCCGCGGCCCCGCACCGTCCTGGCACCGGTTTCCGGCGGGCGTCCCCACACCGGGGGCGCCCGCCGCTGCTGTGTGCGCGCCTCCGCGGCGGCTCCCGCAGGGGCCCGGATCATTGTCCGGCGTCTTTGTCCCGGCCCTTTTGCGCTTTCGGACAAATACCGGGCCCTGCCACAGTGGACTCACCGGCGCCGCTGGAGTGAGTCCACGGGGGACGCACACGGGGGTGTCCGAGGGCCTGCGGGCCTTCGTATCGCGACACTCCAGCGCGCGCCGGTCCGAGGGATCGCGCGCGCCCGGAAGTTGTTCTTCCGCTTACGCGCGCCGGACGCGTGTCCCGGACCACCGCAGCGCCGCTCCCACGAATCGCGCGCCCCTGCCAACGGGGTTGTTGTGGTGCTCCCGAGCGAGTTGGCTGGTGACGACGGCGCCGGTCCCAGCACGGAGCGATCATGAACACCAGAATTGCGCCACCCACGGCACCGGGGGCCCTCCCCCTGCTCGGCCACGGCATCACCCTGCTGCGCCGCCCGCTGTCCTTCCTGGCCTCGCTGCCCGCCAGCGGCGACCTGGTCCAGATCAGACTGGGCCCCCAGCGGGTGTACGTCGCCTGCACCCCCGAGCTGACCCACCAGGTGCTCGTCGACGACCGCACCTTCGACAAGGGCGGGCTGCTCTTCGACCGCGTACGCGAGACCCTCGGCAACGGCCTGGGCACCTGCCCGCACCGCCACCACCGACGCCAGCGGCGCCTGCTCCAGCCCGCCTTCCACGCCGCCCGCCTCCCCCAGTACGGGCGCGTGATGACCGAGCAGATCACCGCCGTGACCAGCGCCTGGCGCGAGGGCCGGCCCGTCGACGTACTCACCGACATGCAGGCGCTCGCCGCGCGCACCCTCGTCGCCACGATGCTCGCCGATGTCACGCTCACCGGCACGGCCCTCACCGAGATGATCGAGGACCTCAACACCCTGCAGCGGGGCTTCCACCGGCGGATGTTCATGCCGCCGGCGCTGCAGCGGCTGCCCGTCCTGGGCAACCGCCGCTACAACCAGGCCGGGGCACGTCTGCGCGAGACCATCGGCCGTATCGTCGCCGACTACCGCGCCACCGGCACCGACCACGGCGATCTGCTCTCCGCGCTGCTGGCCGCCCGCGACCCCGCGGACCCGGACGCCGGGCTGCTGTCGGACACCGAACTGGTCGACCAGATCCTGACGTTCTCCTTCGCGGGCACGGAAACCACCGGCAGCCTCCTGGCCTGGGCCCTGCACCTGATGGCCCGCCACCCCGAGATCGAGGCGGAGCTGCACCACGAGGCCGACACCGTGCTGGACGGCACCGCCGCCACGTACGAGGACCTGCCCCGCCTGGAGGTGACCGGGCGCATCATCACCGAGACCCTGCGGCTGTACCCGCCCGGCCATCTGCTCACCCGCACCAGCACCTGCGACACCGAACTGGACGGCCGGTTCATCCCCGCCCACGCCACCGTCGCCTACAGCCCCTACCTGATCCACCAGCGGCCGGACCTCTACCCCGAGCCCCAGCGCTTCGACCCGGACCGGTGGAAGGACGCCCCCGGCCTCGCGGCGGCCCCGCGCGGCACCCTGGTCCCCTTCGGCGGCGGCGCCCGCAAGTGCATCGGCGACATCTACGCCGTCATCGAGGCCACCCTCGCCCTGGCCACCGTCGCCGCCCACTGGCAGCTGCGGCCCGCGCCGGGCAGCCAGGTACGGCCCGCGCCGGGCATCACGCTCGTCCCCCGCGGCCTGACCATGCTGCCCACTCCCCGCAAGCGGGCGGCCGACGCGGTGTGAGGCTTGTGTACGGACGCGCACACACCGCACACACATCGGCGCACACCCTGCGCACACACGGGCGCCGGTAGCCACCGGCAGGCACCAGTCGGCATGCAAAAGCCCCTCCGACCTGCGTTTTCGCAGCTCGGAGGGGCTCTGTGACGTGGAGCCTAGGAGAGTCGAACTCCTGACATCTGCCATGCAAAGACAGCGCTCTACCAACTGAGCTAAGGCCCCGTCGCGCTTCAGGATACCCGGTGCCGGGCACCTTCCCCGACCGGGTATCGCCGCTCGCGGGCCTCTCCGTAGGATGCTTCGCGAGATTCGCGGCAGCGAAGCGCGATCTGGGGAGACAGGGGAGAGGCCATGGACGCAGCACAGCAGGAAGCCACCGCACGTGCGCGGGAGCTGCAGCGCAACTGGTACGGGGAGCCTCTGGGAGCCCTGTTCCGCCGCCTCATCGACGATCTCGGCCTCAATCAGGCCCGGCTCGCCAACGTCCTGGGCCTGTCCGCCCCCATGCTGTCCCAGCTGATGAGCGGCCAGCGCGCGAAGATCGGCAACCCCGCCGTCGTCCAGCGGGTGCAGGCCCTGCAGGAGCTGGCCGGGCAGGTCGCCGACGGCAGTGCCAGCGCCGCCGAGGCCACCGAGCGCATGGAGGAGATCAAGAAGTCGGCGGGCGGCTCGGTGCTCAACAGCACCGCGCAGACCACCTCCTCGACCGGGGCGACGACCGTGCGGCGCGTCGTACGGGAGATCCAGTCGCTGCTGCGGTCGGTCTCGGCGGCCGGCGACATCATCGACGCCGCGGACACCCTCGCCCCGACCCATCCCGAACTGGCAGAGTTCCTCCGGGTCTACGGCGCGGGCCGCACCTCGGACGCGGTCGCCCACTACGAGTCCCACCAGAACTGACCCCGGCGCTCGGCCGGCACACAGCAGCACACAGCGGGGCCCGGGGATCAGCGGACATCCGCGGAGCCCGGAGAGCGGACGGGGCGCTATGGGTGAGGTCTTCGCCGGCCGGTACGAGCTGGTCGACCCGATCGGACGGGGTGGCGTGGGCGCCGTCTGGCGCGCCTGGGACCACCGCAGGGTCCGCTACGTGGCGGCCAAGGTGCTCCAGCAGAGCGACGCGCACACCCTGCTGAGGTTCGTGCGCGAACAGGCGCTGCGGATCGACCACCCGCACGTGTTGGCCCCGGCGAGCTGGGCGGCCGACGACGACAAGGTGCTGTTCACCATGGACCTGGTGAGCGGCGGGTCGCTGGCGCACCTGGTGGGCGACTACGGGCCGCTGCCGCCGCGCTTCGTGTGCGTACTGCTGGACCAGCTGCTGTCCGGGCTGACGGCGGTGCACGCCGAGGACGTGGTGCACCGTGACATCAAACCCGCCAACATCCTGCTGGAATCCACCGGTACCGGGCGCCCGCACCTGCGGCTGTCCGACTTCGGGATATCCATGCGCAAGGGCGAGCCGCGGCTGACCGAGACCAATTACGTGGTGGGGACGCCCGGTTACTTCGCGCCCGAGCAGATGCTCGGCGCCGAGCCGGACTTCCCCGCGGACCTCTTCGCCGTCGGCTTGGTCGCGCTGTACCTGCTGACGGGCGCCAAGCCCGACGCGCAGGCGCTCATCCAGCACTTCGCGCGGCACGGCACCCCCGGCGCCCCCGAGGGCGTGCCCGAGCCGCTGTGGCAGGTGCTGGCCAACCTGGTGCAGCCCGATCCCCAGGCGCGCTTCCGTACGGCCACGGGTGCGCGCAAGGCGCTGCTGGCGGCGGTGGAGCTGCTGCCGGAGCCGACGGTGGAGGAGGAACTGGTCGAGGTCTTCGACCACATCGGGCCGCTGCCCGCGGGCTTCGGGCCGACGGGGCCGCTCACGGACGGCGGGGCCACGGGCGGCGCGGTCACCGGAGGCGCCGTCACGGGAGGCGCCGTCACGGGCAGCCGGGTGGCGGGCGGGCCGGCCGGCCACGGTCCGGCCACCGGTGTTTCGCCCGGCGGGAGTTCGCCTACGGGCGCGCCCTCCGCTCCCGGCTCCGGGACCGTACCCCCGCAGCCGGAAGCGGCCGCGAGCGGCGCCGCGCACACCCCGCCGCAGCCTCCCGCTCCCGAGCCCGCCATGTCGCAGACCGGCAGCTTCCAGCTCGCGCCGCCGCAGCAGCCCGCTCAGCCGCCGACGACGCCCCCCGGGCCGGTCCCGGCCGCCCCCGCCCAGCCGCCGTCGCAGCACCAGGTGCAGCACCAGGTGCAGCAGCAAGCGCCGTCACAGCCGCAGCCCGTGCCGCTGCAGCATCAGCCCGTGCCGCCGTACGAGCCGACGACCGCCGCCCGCCAGGACCCGGCGGCCACCCGCCCCTACACCGCGCCACCGGCCCCCGTACCGGCCCCACAGGCCCCGCAACGGCGGCCGGGACCGCCCCCGAAGGTGGCGGTCCCGGTGCTCGTCCTCGCGCTGCTGTGCATCGCCGTCGGCGTCTGGGCCCTGTCCGTCAGCTGACCGCGCCGCCAGGACCGCGGCCGCCTACCAGCCCTGCGGCGGCCCGAACTGCTGCGACTGCTGGGTCTGTTGACCGTAGGAGGGCGGCTGCTGCCCCGGCCCGCCCTGGGTCGGCTGCCCCTGCCCCGGCGCACCCCGGGACGGCTGCTCCAAGGCCTCCCGGCTCCCCTGTGAATACTGCGGCGGTACGCCACCGCCACCGGGCCCCGCGGCCCCTCCGGCACCACGCCGCGCCACCAGCACCCAGGCTCCCAGCCCCGCCAGCAGCACCACCCCGGCGCCGATCCCCGCGTACCCCACCGTCCGCAGCGTGCCGCTCCGCTCCGCCGCGGCCACCGACCGGCCCGTACCCGCCGCCTCCCGGTCCTGGTCGGAGACCGAGAAGTCCTTGGTGGGGACGCGGTAGGCGGGCCCTTTCCCGCGCGCCCCGTCCACCCCCACCCGCAGGGTCAGGTCGGCGTCCGTCGCGAAGAACTTCGCCGCGTCCGGATGCAGCGACACCGCGACGTAGTACCAGCCCGCGAAGCGCATCGCGCCGATCGCGTCGGTGGAGCTGAAGCGATTGCCGTAGTCCACCGGCGCGGTGAAGAACTTCACCGCGGCCGGTTTGCCGCCGTAGGAGACGAAGTCGCCCCCGCTGACCGCTCCGCGCGCCGGGTTGTAGACGCTCATCCCCAGCGCGTTGCTGAGGTGGCCCCTTCTCGGGCCCGGAGCGTCGGACAGCTCCGCGGACACGTTCAGGCGCTGCCCCCAGTCCAGCGGCACCCGGTAGAAGCGGGTCTGCCCCGGCCGGATCCGGTCCTTCCACACACCGCCGCCGACGGATGCCGCGTCGTTGAAGCCGGTCCCGCCGGAGGCCCGCCCGGGGGCCGCGCTGTCGTTCGTGGGCGGCGGCGGTGTCGCCGTGCTCCAGGATCCCGGCGCGGGCTGCTCGGGGGCGCTGCCCCTGACCCCCGGCTCGTCGAGGACCTTCAGCTCCACGGGCCAGGCGCCCGCCCCCGAGGTCAGCCGCCCCTCGCGCTTGAGGACGACGTAGTACGGGCCCGCCGACTGGCACGTGCTCTTGCCCGGCTCGATGCGGCGGGTGGCGTAGTCGGCGACGGGATAGGCCATCCTGCTGCCGCGGAAGACCGCGTTTCCCTCGGAGCCGCAGCTCCTGCCGCTGCTGTCCTGGATGCTGATCTTCAGCGAGTCGCCGTACGCCTCGCCCCTGCCGCCCGGCGCGGGCGCGGCCACCGCCGAGACATAGGCGTCCGAGGTGTCGTCCAGCGTGAGCGCGTACCACTTCTCGGCGCCGCGCTCGATGCTGTCGGTGTACGTACCGGCGCGCAGCCGCGGCGCCTGCGAGGCCCGGTCCTTGCCCTGTACGGGGCGGGCGCCCTCGGCCGTGCGATAGCCGGACGGGGCCTGCTCCCCGGCCTGCGCCGCCGCCGGCCCCGTCACCACTACGGCCAACGCCGCCAGCGCCGCGCACCCGCTCCTGATCGCGCGCCACCTCACCACGAGCCACCCCTCATCGGATCCGAACTCCCGTCACCGCTGTGCTCCTTGTGCCGCCTGCGGGCGCGCAGGTACGCCACCACCGGACCGGCAGCCCATCCTCCACCGCCCCGTCCCAACTGTCCGCAGGGCAACCGGAATCAGCAGGTGCGGCAGGTGCGGCAGCGCACGGTCGGCCGGTCGGCGAACTCCACGCCGTAGCGCAGCTGTTGCCCCCAGCTCACCGGCACCCCCGCCCACTCGCCTCGCGCACATCAACTTTGCTTTCGCAAGCAAAGTCATATGCGAAAGCAAATCAAAAGGGATGGTGATCACGGTCCCGCGGCATCACCACACAGCACAGACCCCGCCCACCGCCAGAAGCGGGGAGCGGGGTCTGTGGGAACTACTGTGTGCGTTCTGGGTCTCACACACCCGAACCTGCGGGCACGGAGTCGGTCGCCTCCGTCCACAGATCCTGCTCGGCGCGATCCGCCTGGATCTGGCGGTACACGAGGAGCCCGCCGATGGCGGCCAGTGCGACCAGGAGAAGCTTCTTCACCGCGCGACCTCGTCTTTCATTGACGTAGGGGACCTCTGGTGGCCGATGATACACACCGGCCGATACCGAACGGTGACCTGGCCCCTGGTCCGTCATCTTCCCCGGTCAGGCGCCAACTCCCGGTCCACACAAACGAATCGGCCCGGCCGGAGAATACGCCGGCCGGGCCGATCGCGCTGGTGGGGCTAACAGGACTTGAACCTGTGGCCTCTTCCTTATCAGGGAAGCGCTCTAACCGTCTGAGCTATAGCCCCGCGCTGCCCCTGAAGATTAGCGCACTTCAGAGGCGTTCCCAAAATCGGTTCCTCACGGACCCGGCTCCGGGCTCGTCACCGGCTCACTCGTCCTCGGCCAGCGTGAGCTCCACGCCGCCCACGAAGCCCGCCGAGAGGTTGTAGATGAAGGCCCCGAGCGTGGCCAGCGCGGTGGCCAGCACCACGTCGATCACCGCGATCAGGGAGGTGAACAGCAGCACCCTCGGCAGCGAGAGGAAGGACTGCAGATCGAAGCCCCCGCCGTCGCCCGAGCCCGTGGCCTCGCTGATCGTCCCGCCGACCGTGGAGAAGACGCCCATGGCGTCCATCACCATCCACAGCACCGAGACCGCCACGATCGTGCAGATGCCCAGCGCGATGGAGAGCAGGAAGCTGACCTTCATCACCGACCACGGGTCGGCCCTGGCCACCCGCAGCCGTGCCTTGCGCGTACGAGGAGCCGTGCGCGCACCGGTGCGCGGCCGGCGTACCGACTGCTGGGGTGCGCCGCCGCCCGCACCCGTGCGGTAGGCCTGCGGCGGCTGGTACGGCTGCTGCTGCCCGCTCTCGTGGGGCTGCTGCGGCTGTGGCTGCGCATGCGGCTGGGGCTGCGGCGCGGAGTGCGGTTGCTGGGGATACGGCTGTCGCGTATCGGTCACGGTTCCCCCCTGATAGGGGCCCTCCTGCTGGGGGCCGCCGGAAGTGACGGAGCCATGGGGCCCCGCGGAGCCACGAGACGCGGTGGAGCCACGGGCGCTGTCTTCCGTCACGGTTGCGGGCCCGGACCGGGAGCGCCTCTTGGCTCCCGACCCACCCGCCGCAGCGCCCGTGGCTCCACTCACGACCTACTCCTCGTGCTACTCCGCCGCGGGCTGCCCGCCCTCGGCCACCGCAGACTCGGTTCCCTCGGCCTCATCGGTCACATCGGGCCCCTCGGCCCCGTCAACCTCTTCGGCCTCACGACCGGCCTCGGCGTTCCGAGCGATGCCGACCACGGCATCGCGCTTGCCCAGGTTGATCAGTTGGACGCCCATGGTGTCACGGCCGGTCTCCCTGATCTCGTTGACCCGCGTACGGATCACGCCGCCGGACAGCGTGATGGCGAGGATCTCATCGGTCTCCTCGACCACCAGCGCGCCGACCAGCGAGCCCCGATCCTCCACAATCTTGGCGGCCTTGATACCGAGGCCGCCACGACCCTGCACGCGGTACTCGTCCACCGGGGTGCGCTTGGCGTAACCGCCGTCGGTGGCGGTGAAGACGAACGTACCGGCCCTGACCACATTCATCGAGAGCAGTTCGTCGTTCTCGCGGAAGCTCATGCCCTTCACGCCCGAGGTCGCACGCCCCATCGGACGCAGAGCTTCATCCGTAGCGGTGAACCGGATCGACTGGGCCTTCTTGCTGATCAGCAGCAGATCGTCCTCGGCCGAGACCAGCTCCGCGCCGATCAGCTCGTCGTCGCTGCCGTCCTCCTGCTCGCGCAGGTTGATGGCGATGACACCGCCCGAGCGCGGCGAGTCGTAGTCCTTCAGCGGCGTCTTCTTCACCAGTCCGGCCTTGGTGGCGAGCACCAGGTAGGGCGCGGCCTCGTAGTCGCGGATCGCCAGGATCTGGGCGATCTGCTCGTCCGGCTGGAAGGCGAGGAGGTTGGCGACGTGCTGGCCGCGCGCATCGCGCCCCGCGTCGGGGAGCTCGTAGGCCTTGGCCCGGTAGACCCGGCCCTTGTTGGTGAAGAACAGCAGCCAGTGGTGGGTGGTGGAGACGAAGAAGTGGTCGACGATGTCGTCTTCCTTCAGCTTCGTGCCGCGTACGCCCTTGCCGCCGCGCTTCTGGGAGCGGTAGTCGTCGGTCTTCGTACGCTTCACATAGCCGCCACGGGTGATCGTGACGACGATGTCCTCCTCGGCGATCAGGTCCTCGATGGACATGTCGCCCTCGAAGGGCACCAGCTTGGAGCGGCGGTCGTCGCCGAACTTCTCGACGATCGCGGCCAGTTCCTCGCTGATGATCTGGCGCTGGCGCTCCGGCGAGGCCAGGATCGCGTTGTACTCGTTGATCTTGGCCTGGAGCTCGTCGTGCTCCGCGGTGATCTTCTGGCGCTCCAGGGCGGCCAGCCGGCGCAGCTGCATCTCCAGGATCGCGTTGGCCTGGATCTCGTCGATGGACAGCAGGCCCATCAGGCCCTCGCGGGCGATCTCGACCGTCTCGCTGCGCCGGATCAGCGCGATGACCTCGTCGATGGCGTCCAGCGCCTTGAGCAGACCGCGCAGGATGTGCGCCCGCTCCTCGGCCTTGCGCAGCCGGAACTTCGTACGGCGGACGATGACCTCGACCTGGTGGGTCACCCAGTTGCGGATGAACGCGTCCAGCGAGAGCGTGCGCGGCACGCCGTCCACCAGCGCGAGCATGTTCGCGCCGAAGTTGGTCTGCAGGTCGGTGTGCTTGTAGAGGTTGTTCAGCACGACCTTGGCGACCGCGTCCCGCTTGAGCACGATGACCAGGCGCTGGCCGGTGCGCGAGGAGGTCTCGTCGCGGACGTCCGCGATGCCGCCGACCTTGCCGTCCTTGACCAGGTCGGCGATCTTCTGCGCGAGGTTGTCGGGGTTGACCTGGTAGGGGAGTTCGGTGACCACCAGGCACTGGCGGCCCTGGATCTCCTCGACCTCGACGACGGCCCGCATGGTGATCGAGCCGCGGCCCGTGCGGTAGGCGTCCTCGATGCCCTTGCGGCCCACGACCAGCGCGCCGGTGGGGAAGTCCGGGCCCTTGATGCGCTCCATGAGCGCGTCCAGCAGCTCCTCGTGGGAGGCCTCGGGGTGCTCCAGCGCCCACTGCGCACCGGCGGCGACCTCGCGCAGGTTGTGCGGCGGGATGTTGGTGGCCATACCGACCGCGATACCGGCCGAGCCGTTGATCAGCAGGTTGGGGAAGCGGGACGGCAGGACCGTCGGCTCCTGGTTACGGCCGTCGTAGTTGTCCTGGAAGTCGACGGTCTCCTCGTCGATGTCGCGGAGCATCTCCATGGAGAGCTGCTTCATCTTGCACTCGGTGTACCGCATGGCGGCGGCCGGGTCGTTGCCCGGGGAACCGAAGTTGCCGTTGGAGTCCACCAGCGGCATGCGCATCGACCAGGGCTGGGCCAGGCGGACCAGCGCGTCGTAGATGGAGGAGTCGCCGTGCGGGTGGTACGTACCCATCACGTCGCCGACGACGCGGGCGCACTTGTAGAAGCCCTTCTCGGGGCGGTAGCCGCCGTCGTACATCGCGTACAGGACGCGGCGGTGCACGGGCTTGAGGCCGTCCCGTACGTCCGGCAGCGCACGCGAGACGATGACGGACATCGCGTAGTCGAGGTAGGAGCGCTGCATCTCCGTCTCGAGCCCGACGGGCTCGACGCGCATGCCCACGCCCTCAACGGTGGCGGGCGTGCCTTCGGCGGTGACGCCGTCCGGGGTCACAGGGGTGTTCTCGTCGGCCATGGTGGTTCAAAGTCCTTTCGAGCTGCGGCTGGTGTGAGGGCCGACAGGGCTCAGATGTCGAGGAAGCGGACGTCCTTGGCGTTGCGCTGGATGAAGGAGCGCCGCGCCTCGACGTCCTCGCCCATCAGCACCGAGAACAGGTCGTCCGCGCGGGCCGCGTCGTCCAGCGAGACCTGGCCGAGCACCCGGTGGTCGACGTCCATGGTGGTCACGCGCAGCTCCTCGGCGTTCATCTCGCCGAGACCCTTGAACCGCTGGACGGAGTCGTCCTTGATCCGCTTGCCGTTCTGCTTGCCGAGCTCGATCAGCGCGTCGCGCTCGCGGTCGGAGTAGGCGTACTCGAAGTCGTCCCGGCCCCACTTGATCTTGTAGAGCGGCGGGCGGGAGAGGTAGACGTGCCCGGCTTCCACCAGCGGCCGCATGAAGCGGAAGAGGAAGGTGAGCAGCAGGGTGTTGATGTGCTGGCCGTCGACGTCGGCGTCCGCCATCAAGATGATCTTGTGGTAGCGGAGCTTCTCGATGTCGAAGTCCTCGTGCACACCGGTGCCGAAGGCCGAGATCAGCGCCTGGACCTCGGTGTTCTGCAGGATCTTGTCGACCCGCGCCTTCTCGACGTTGAGGATCTTGCCTCGGATCGGGAGGATCGCCTGGTACTGCGGGTTACGGCCCGACTTGGCCGAGCCGCCGGCGGAGTCACCCTCGACGATGAAGATCTCGCACTTGGTGGGGTCGTTGGACTGGCAGTCGGACAGCTTGCCCGGCAGCGACGCGGTCTCCAGCAGGCCCTTGCGGCGGGTCAGGTCGCGCGCCTTGCGGGCGGCCACCCGCGCGGTCGCGGCCTGGATGCCCTTGCGGATGATGTCCGCGGCCTCGTTGGGGTTGCGGTCCAGCCAGTCGGTCAGGTGCTCGTGGACGACCTTCTGCACGAAGGTCTTGGCCTCGGTGTTGCCCAGCTTGGTCTTGGTCTGGCCCTCGAACTGCGGCTCGCCCAGCTTCACCGAGATGATCGCCGTCAGACCCTCGCGGATGTCCTCGCCGGTGAGGTTGTCGTCCTTCTCGCGCAGCAGCTTCTTGTCGCGCGCGTACCGGTTGATCAGACCCGTCAGCGCCGCACGGAAGCCCTCCTCGTGCGTACCGCCCTCGTGGGTGTGGATGGTGTTGGCAAAGCTGTAGACACCCTCGGTGTACTGGGTGTTCCACTGCATCGCGACCTCGACGGAGAGCAGCTTCTCCTTGTCCTCCGCCTCGATGTCGATCACCGAGGGGTGGACCGGCTCGCCCTTGCGCGCGTTGAGGTACGTCACGAAGTCGACGATGCCGCCCTCGTAGTGGTACCGGACGGTGAGGGGATTGCCCTCCTCGTCGACATGGGCCTCGCGCTCGTCGGTGAGCTGGATGGTCAGGCCCTTGTTGAGGAAGGCCATCTCCTGGAAGCGGCGCGAGAGCGTCTCGAAGCTGTACTCGGTCGTCTCGAAGATGTCGCCGTCGGCCCAGAACGTGACCGTGGTGCCCGTCTCGTCGGTGGCCTCGTTGCGGGCCAGCGGAGCGGTGGGCACACCCAGCTTGTAGTCCTGCGTCCAGCGGTATCCGTCCCGCTTGACCTCGACGGCGACCTTCGTGGACAGCGCGTTCACGACGGAGACACCCACGCCGTGCAGACCACCGGAGACCGCGTAACCGCCGCCGCCGAACTTGCCGCCCGCGTGCAGGACCGTGAGCACGACCTCGACGGCCGGCTTCTTCTCCGAGGGCACGATGTCGACCGGGATACCGCGGCCGTTGTCCACCACGCGCACCCCGCCGTCGGGCAGGATCGTCACGTCAATGGTGTCCGCGTGCCCGGCCAGCGCCTCGTCGACGGAGTTGTCCACGACCTCTTGCACAAGGTGGTGCAGACCACGCTCACCGGTGGAGCCGATGTACATGCCCGGTCGCTTACGGACCGCGTCCAAACCCTCGAGGACGGTGATCGCGCTGGCGTCGTACGACTTCTCTTCCGAGGAGTCGCCACTGGCGCCGGCAGGAACCTCCTCTTCAGTAGAAGCCGTGATGTTCTCGTTGAGGTCGCCGGAGTCGGCCACGAAGCGCCCTTTCTGGCACAGCACGAGCCTTACCCGGCCTGCGGGGGAATTCCCCATTCCGGTCAGATCCGGTCAGGCGGGAGCGGCTGCGTCGTTCGACATGTTCCGCGAGTGGGCGGGATTGCTACCAGTCTACCGGTAGCGCCGACACTAATGGGGGTTTGCAGGCGCCTGAGTCCTCATGTGCCGCCCTGAACTGACGTGTGCCGACTCCCCATATCTGAGGCGGGCCCCCAGGACGCTCACACCGGCACTCAGCGCTTCGGGCTGTCAACCTCCGGCTACGGTGAGCGGGGTCTCACCCGTCCCACTGATGAACCTCAGCCGTAGGTGTCCCCGGGCCCCTTGCTCCCGGGCGCCCGCAGCGGGCCGTACCGGCGCGCCGGACCGCCGGGCCCCAGCACCTTGATCAGCTTTACGGTCCCCTGGCCCAGGTCCTGGTTCAGCCGGGCCACCAGCTGCGGCGCCAGCAGCCGCAGCTGCGTCGCCCAGGCCGTCGAGTCGCACTGCACGGTCAGCACCCGCGCGTCCTCGTCGTACTTCTGCGGCTCGCAGTGCTGCGCCACCTCCGGGCCCACCAGCTGCGGCCAGCGGCCCATCACCCCGCCGACGGCCGCCGGGGTCTCCCAGCCGCGCTCGGTGATCAGCCGGTTGATGGCCGCGCCCAGGGACAGCGGGTCCCGGCCGTCCGCCCGCGCGCCCGAGCGCAGCCCGCCGCCGCGCCGGGCCTGCTTCTTCTGCTGGGCGGCGGCGCCGCGCGCACGGGCCTGCTCCTTGGCCGCCACCAGCGCCTGGCGCGCCAGATCGACCCCGGACAGCTCCGGGGGCTTGGGCTTGCCGGGCTGCTGGTCGCTCACGCCGAGGCCCTCTCCACGGTGCCCTCCGACACCGCGTAGCGCGTTCCGGCCAGCACACCGGGCACATCGTCGTCCACGGCGGCCGTCACCAGCACCTGCTCGCCGGGCGCCACCAGCTCCGCCAGCCGCTCGCGGCGGCGCGCGTCCAGCTCGGCGAAGACGTCGTCCAGGACGAGGACCGGCTCATTTCCCTCGGCACGCAGCAGGTCGTACGAGGCCAGCCTGAGCGCCAGCGCGTAGGACCAGGACTCGCCGTGGCTGGCGTACCCCTTGGCGGGCAGCTGGCCGAGCTTGAGCACCAGATCGTCGCGGTGCGGGCCGATCAGCGTCACCCCGCGCTCGATCTCGTTCTTGCGGGCCTCGCCGAGCGCCTGCAGCAGCAGCCCGTACAGCTCCTCGCGGGTGGCGGCGGCCTGCGGCCCCTCGCCGGTGGAGGCGCGGTACTCCAGCCCCAGCGGCCCGCCGCCGGGAGCCAGCTGCTCGTACGCCTTGTCCGCCAGCGGCTGCAGCGTGGCGATCAAGTCCAGCCGCTGGGCGAGGAGTTCGGCACCGGCGCGCGCCAGGTGCTGGTCCCACACGTCCAGGGTGGACAGGTCCGCCCCCGCGCTCGAATCCGCTCGCGCGGGAGGTGCCCCCCTGCGGCCGCCGTGCCGTCTGGCCAGCGCCGCGGTCTTCAGCAGGGTGTTGCGCTGCTTGAGCACCCGGTCGTAGTCGGAGCGCACACCCGCCATTCTCGGCGAGCGCGCGGTGATCAGCTCGTCGAGGAAGCGGCGCCGCTCACCGGGGTCGCCCTTGACCAGGGCCAGGTCCTCCGGCGCAAACAGGACCGTACGCACGATCCCCAGCACATCGCGCGGCCTGACCTGCGAGGAACGGTTGATACGGGCGCGGTTGGCCTTGCCCGGGTTGAGCTCCAGCTCCACAAGCTGTTGACGCTCGCCCTGGGTGACGGCGGCCCGGATGATCGCGCGGTCCGCGCCCATCCGTACCAGCGGGGCGTCCGAGGAGACCCGGTGGCTGCCGAGTGTGGCGAGGTAGCCGACGGCCTCCACCAGGTTGGTCTTGCCCTGCCCGTTGGGGCCCACGAAAGCCGTGACGCCCGGGTCGAGCGGGACCTCGACCCGGGCGTAGGAGCGGAAGTCGGCGAGCGAGAGATGCGATACGTGCATGGTGGCGCGCCGACCTCCCCCGGCTGCTGCGCTTGGGACTGCTGTGGATTACTTCTTGTTCTCGACGGCGTGGCCGCCGAACTGGTTGCGCAGCGCGGCGATCATCTTCATCTGCGGCGAGTCGTCCTGGCGCGAGCTGAAGCGCGCGAAGAGCGAGGCGGTGATCGCGGGCAGCGGTACGGCGTTGTCGATCGCCGCCTCCACCGTCCAGCGGCCCTCACCGGAGTCGGCGGCGTAACCGCGCAGCTTGTCCAGGTGCTCGTCGTCGTCCAGGGCGTTGACGGCCAGGTCCAGCAGCCAGGAGCGGATGACCGTTCCTTCCTGCCAGGAGCGGAAGACCTCGCGGACGTCGGTGACGGAGTCGACCTTCTCCAGCAGCTCCCAGCCCTCGGCGTAGGCCTGCATCATCGCGTACTCGATGCCGTTGTGGACCATCTTGGCGAAGTGGCCGGCGCCGACCTTGCCCGCGTGCACCGAGCCGAAGTCGCCCTCGGGCTTGAGCGCGTCGAAGATCGGCTGCACCTTGGCGACGTTGTCCTTGTCGCCGCCGTACATGAGCGCGTAGCCGTTCTCCAGGCCCCACACGCCGCCGGAGACGCCGCAGTCCACGAAGCCGATGCCCTTGGCCTTGAGCTCCTCGGCGTGCTTCTCGTCGTCCGTCCAGCGGGAGTTGCCGCCGTCGACGACGACGTCGCCGGGGGAGAGCAGCTCGGCCAGCTCGTCGATCGTCGACTGGGTCGCGGCGCCCGCCGGCACCATGACCCACACGACCCGGGGACCCTTCAGGCCGTCCACAAGCTCCTTGAGGCTGTGGACGTCCGCCAGGTCCGGGTTGCGGTCGTATCCGATGACGGTGTGGCCTGCGCGGCGGATGCGCTCGCGCATATTGCCGCCCATCTTGCCGAGACCGACGAGACCGAGCTCCATCAGAGACCCTCTTTGCACGTAGTCGTTGCGTTTCGTACCTGAGTCCGAGCCTACGCCCGCAGGTGCGTGCACACCTGTGGGCTCAGGCGCTCATCGGACCCACCGCCGCGCGGTGTCGGCCGGAGAGCCGCACCGGCATACGGCGGTCCTGCGAGGGTCGGCCCTCGCGCTCCCCGTCGGATCAGCCCGAGAGCCGCACCGGCATGATCAGGTACTTGTACGCGTCGTCCGCCTCGGCGTCCTTGGCCGGGCGGCCGCTGAGCAGCGCGGGCTTGGTGGAGGTGGTGAAGGACAGCTGGGCCACCGGGGAGTCGATGGCGGACAGGCCCTCCAGCAGGAAGCCCGGGTTGAAGGCGATGGAGATGTCGTCGCCCTCCAGGTCCGCGTCGACCCGCTCCACAGCCTGTGCATCGTCGCTGGAGCCGGCCTCCAGGATGAGCACACCCTGTTCAAAACTCAGCCGGACCGGGGTGTTGCGCTCGGCGACCAGCGCCACACGCTTGACGGCCTCGACGAACGGCGCGGTCTCGATGACCGCCACCGAGTTGAACTCGGTGGGGAAGAGCGTGCGGTACTTCGGCAGGTCGCCTTCCAGCAGACGCGTGGTCGTACGCCGCCCCGCGCCCTCGAAGCCGATCAGGCCCTCGCCCGCACCGGAGCCGGACAGCGCCAGGGTGACGGTGTCACCGCTGCTGAGCGACTTGGCGGTGTCCAGCAGCGTCTTCGCGGGCACCAGCGCGACCGCGGAGGCGTCCGGGCTCTCCGGCTTCCACAGGAACTCGCGGACCGCGAAGCGGTAGCGGTCGGTGGAGGCCAGGGTGACGGTGTCGCCCTCGATCTCGATGCGTACGCCGGTGAGCACCGGGAGGGTGTCGTCACGGCCGGCGGCGATGGCCACCTGGGCGGCGGCCGCGGCGAAGACCTCACCGGGGACGGTGCCGGTGGCGGTGGGCATCTGCGGCAGGGCCGGGTATTCCTCCACCGGCAGGGTGTGGAGGGTGAAGCGCGAGGAGCCGCAGACCACGGTGACGCGTACACCGTCTGTGGAGATCTCCACCGGCCGGTTGGGAAGCGCACGGCAGATGTCGGCGAGCAGGCGGCCGGAGACGAGGACCGTGCCCTCCTCCTCCACGTCCGCGTCGACCGACACCCGTGCGGAGACCTCGTAGTCGAAGCCCGACAGGCTCAGGGCGCCTTCCTCGGCCTTCAGCAGCAGGCCCGCGAGGACGGGCACCGGCGGACGGGCCGGGAGGCTCTTGGCCGCCCAGGCCACTGCCTCCGCGAGTACATCGCGCTCCACCCGGATCTTCACCGGAAACCGCCTCCTGCTGTTGCTGGCTTCTCGCCCTTGCTGGCCATCGTCGTCGGCAGATTGCCGGAGACCAGTCTGACGTACGCCACCGACAGTCGGTGCGGCTCGGGGTCAAGTCGTCTCGAGTGGCGTGGGGCGCTCCGTCCCGAGCTTGTGCACAGGGCCCATTTCCGAGCGAGTTTCCCGGTAGATCTCTGTGGTCGTAGTAGTAGGGCCTGTGGAAACCGTGGACAACTGCTTCTTCGCAGGTCAACGCGGATTTTTTGTCCACCGGTCCTGTGGGTGGAGGCCGTGGAAAAGCAGCCCTGTCTGTGGACCGCCGAAAGTTCTGCACACCCGATGCACAGGAGAGGACCACTTCTCCCCAGTGCCATCCCCAGCTTTACCCAGGTTCCCCACAGCCCAACCCGACACCTTGGTGTGACGGCTTTCACTCGCCCCGGTGACCCCGGGTGTTTCGTTGCCGAACAGTGGACAGCGGTGTGGAGAAGCTGTGCACAACAGGGCCTCGCCTGGGGACGGGCAGTGGACAACGAAAACCCGGCCCTGTGGACGAAACCTTCGTCCACACCCTGTGGAAGCCGGTTGGCCACAAATCCACACGCCGCTGACCTGCGATGATCCTCTTCCGGTCGGCTCCCCTGTGGAAGCCGCAGGGATAACTTCCCCCTCCCCAGGGTGTGGACGGAAGATTCTTCCCGAATCTGTGGAGAGAGGCCGTGACCGGCCCGAGAATCGAACACGGCCCGCGCTCTCCACAGCTTGTGAGCCGCTTCCGGGGCGTCTCGCGGGGGTCTCCGGGGCGGCTCAGGGGCGGCTCAGGGGGCGATCCTGCGGCTTCTCCCCTGCGCTCCCCTTCGTTCCTCTTCGTCTCTCAGACGTCCTCAACGAAGAAGGGCGCTCCGGGAGTACGTCCCGGAGCGCCCTCAGAAGTGCTTGCTGGGCCCCTCGCTGAGCCCGCGTCAGCCGTTCTTGATGCGATTGGTCAGCTCGGTCACCTGGTTGTAGATGGAGCGCCGCTCCGCCATGAGCGCGCGGATCTTGCGGTCCGCGTGCATCACGGTCGTGTGGTCGCGGCCGCCGAACTGCGCGCCGATCTTCGGCAGCGACAGATCCGTCAGCTCCCGGCACAGATACATCGCGATCTGCCGCGCCGTCACCAGCACCCGGCTGCGCGAGGATCCGCACAGGTCGTCCACCGTCAGCCCGAAGTAGTCGGCCGTCGACGCCATGATGGCGGTCGCGGTGATCTCCGGCGCCGCGTCCTCGCCGCCCGGGATCAGGTCCTTGAGCACGATCTCGGTGAGCCCGAGGTCCACCGGCTGCCGGTTGAGGCTGGCGAAGGCGGTGACGCGGATCAGCGCGCCCTCCAGCTCGCGGATGTTGCGCGAGATACGGGAGGCGATGAACTCCAGCACCTCCGGCGGCGCGTTGAGCTGCTCCTGGACCGCCTTCTTGCGCAGGATCGCGATCCGCGTCTCCAGCTCCGGCGGCTGGACGTCGGTGATCAGGCCCCACTCGAACCGGTTGCGCAGCCGGTCCTCCAGCGTCACCAGCTGCTTGGGCGGCCGGTCACTGGAGAGCACGATCTGCTTGTTGGCGTTGTGGAGCGTGTTGAAGGTGTGGAAGAACTCCTCCTGCGTCGACTCCTTGCTCGCCAGGAACTGGATGTCGTCGACCAGCAGGATGTCCATGTCGCGGTAGCGCTTGCGGAACGCGTCCGCCTTGCCGTCGCGGATGGAGTTGATGAACTCGTTGGTGAACTCCTCCGAGCTCACGTACCGCACCCGGGTACCGGGGTAGAGGCTGCGCGCGTAGTGCCCGATGGCGTGCAGCAGGTGGGTCTTGCCCAGCCCGGACTCGCCGTAGATGAACAGCGGGTTGTACGCCTTGGCCGGCGCCTCGGCGACCGCGACCGCCGCGGCGTGCGCGAAGCGGTTGGAAGCACCGATGACAAAGGTGTCGAAGAGGTACTTGGGATTCAGCCGGGCGGTCGGCTCACCGGGGCCGGTGGCCGGCGCGGGCTGCGCGGCGAGCGGGCCGGGGGCGCCGCTGGGCGCGGGCAGATTCCCGCCGGAGTGCTGGCCGTGCGAGGGCTGCTGGTGCTCGGAGCGGTCCGGGCGCTGCTGCTCGTACGGGGAGCGCTGGGCCTCGGAGTGCTGCGGCGGGCCGGGGCGCTCCGCGCCCTGAGAGCGGTAGTCGCCCTGCGGCGGCTGCGCGTGCTGGTGCTGCTGCTGTACGTGCGGGGGCGGCGGGGAGGCGTACGGGTCGCGCTCGGGGAAGCCGCCCAAGCGCTGCTGCTGCCAGCCGTAGTCCTCGCGCGGCGGGCCGCCCATGCCGGTGGAGTGCTGGTGCTGCGGCCAGGCCCCGGGGTCGTGGCGGGGCTGCTGGTGCTGCTGCTGGTAGTCGGGGTAGGCGGGCCGCACGGTGGGCAGTTCGTCGTTCTGGCGCCCGTACCCCTGCCGATTGTCGTAGCTCTCGTACGCATCGTGCTGCTGGGGCGGCTGCTGCTGGTGCTGGGGCGGCTGAGGCTGCTGCGGGGGCGCCGGCGGGGCGGGCTCCTCGGAGGAGTCGTCCACGGTGATCGCGATACGGATCGGCCGCCCGCACTGCTGGCTCAGGGCCTCACCGATCAGCGGCGCCAGCCGGCCCTCCAGCACACCCTTGGCGAACTCGTTGGGGACGGCCAGCAGGGCGGTGTCGGCGACCAGGGCCAGCGGCTGGGTGCGCTTGAGCCAGTCCTGGTCCTTGGCCTTGAGGCTGTCGCCCTCCGCGCGTAGAAGGTGGTCGAGAACGCGTGGCCACACTGCGGCAAGATCGGCAGGTACGTCAGCCACAGGGCACGCTCTCTCACAGGTCCCACGAATGTGTGATTCTCGGGACGGGCGGGAAGTAATCGAAGTTCAGCCACGGTAGTCAGGGCGGCCCTGGTGATTCAAGTTGTTGTCCACAGGCTGTGCATAGTGTGTCCCGGCGAGAAGCCGGTTTGACCGGATGGCGTAGCCGCGCGTACCGTAACCAGGTCGAGTTGTCGATGGCTGCTGCCGCCTGCCTCCGATGGGCAAAGATCGCGCTCTAGTGATCGTGTAGCGGTGCACTCGGGCGTTGCGAGCTACTCGTGGGCGCACGGTGACAGCCAGTCGACGCCCCACAGCGTCTCGGTAGAGACACCAAGAATTTCTGGAGCCCCCGAGTGAGCAAGCGCACCTTCCAGCCGAACAACCGCCGTCGTGCGAAGACCCACGGCTTCCGTCTGCGCATGCGGACGCGTGCCGGCCGCGCCATCCTGGCTTCCCGCCGTGGCAAGGGTCGCGCCCGTCTGTCGGCCTGAGCAGCCTGACCTAGGTCCATGACGTGCTGCCTACCGAGAATCGGCTGAGGCGGCGCGAGGACTTCGCGACCGCGGTTCGCCGGGGACGCAGGGCCGGGCGCCCGCTCCTCGTCGTCCATCTTCGTAGCGGTTCAACGGACCCGCACGCAGCGGGGGAACGCGTTCCCCCGGCGCGTGCGGGTTTCGTCGTGAGCAAGGCCATCGGTGTCGCCGTTGTCCGTAACAAGGTCAAGCGGAGGCTCCGCCACCTCATGCGCGACCGCCTGGACCGGCTGCCCGCCGGTAGCCTGGTGGTCGTACGGGCGCTGCCCGGTGCGGGCGAGGCGGACCACGACCAGCTGGCCCGCGACCTGGACGCCGCGCTGCAGCGGCTGCTGGCCGACGGTCAGGGGAAGGCGCCGCGCCACAGCGATCCCTCCGGGAAGAACCCCGGGACCTCCGGCCCAGGCCAGGGAGGGAGCGCACAGTGAAGTACCCGTTGCTGCTGCTGATCAAGCTGTATCAGTGGACCATCAGCCCCCTGCTGGGCCCGGTCTGCAAGTACTACCCGTCGTGCTCGCACTATGGCTACACCGCCATCGACCGGCACGGCGCGGTGAAAGGAACTGCGCTGACTGCTTGGCGCATCCTGCGTTGCAACCCGTGGTCGCTCGGTGGCGTCGACCACGTCCCTCCCCGGAAGCGTCCGGTCTGGCACCAGCGGCTGAGGAGCCGCCTGAACGGGCCCACCGTCCATGAGCCCGCCACACAGCCCGAGACTCAGCCCAACGCCCAAGGAGCCTGATTCGTGGACACGATCCTGAATCCTCTCTATTACGCCGTTTCCTGGATCATCGTCCAGTTCCACTCGTTCTACAGCCTCATCTTTGACAAGAACAGTGGCGCGGCGTGGGGTCTGTCCATCGTCTCGCTGGTGATCCTGATCCGTATCTGCCTGATCCCGCTCTTCGTGAAGCAGATCAAGTCGACGCGGAACATGCAGGCGCTGCAGCCGAAGATGAAGGCGATCCAGGAGCGCTACAAGAGCGACAAGCAGCGTCAGTCCGAAGAGATGATGAAGCTCTACAAGGAGACGGGCACCAACCCGCTCTCGAGCTGTCTCCCGATTCTGGCGCAGTCCCCCTTCTTCATCGCGCTGTACCAGGTGCTGAACCACATCGCGAACAACGAGAAGGTCGGCGTCATCAATGAGACGCTGTTGGGGAGCGCGCAGAAGGCGCACATCTTCGGCGCCCCGCTGGCGGCGAAGTTCATGGACGACGCGTCCAAGGTCGAGGCGCTCAACGCCTCCCTGACCAACGTCCGCATCGTCACGGTCATCATGATCGTGCTGATGTCGCTGTCGCAGTTCTACACGCAGCGCCAGCTGATGACGAAGAACGTCGACCTGACGGTCAAGACGCCGTTCATGCAGCAGCAGAAGATGCTGATGTACGTCTTCCCCATCATGTTCGCCGTCTTCGGTATCAACTTCCCCGTCGGTGTTCTCGTCTACTGGCTGACCACCAACGTGTGGACCATGGGCCAGCAGATGTTCGTCATCCGTCGTAACCCGACCCCCGGCAGCAAGGCGTTCACCGAGCGCCAGGAGCGTCTGCGCGCCAAGGGCAAGCTGGTCGAGGACCCGGCCGTGGTCGAGGCGAAGAAGGCCGTCGAGGAGGCGCGCCAGAACCGTCAGCAGCCCAAGCGGCAGACGAAGGCCAAGCGTCACCAGGGCGGGACCGCCGCCGCCAAGCCCGCGGGTTCGGGACAGAACCGCACCCGTGCGGGCTCGGCCGCCAAGGACACCGGCTCCTCCGATGCGAATGCCTCGAAGAAGCCGTCCCTGGAGAAGAAGTCCGCGCAGGACAGCAAGCCGAAGGGCGGCTCCGCCTCAGGCTCCCGTAACGCCAAGTCCGGACAGCGCAAGGGCCAGCAGCGGCCCAAGCACCCGTCCAAGAAGTAAGAAGGAGTCCTTCTGTGACGGACACGACCCCAGCCACTGAGGGCACCGACACCCTGACCCGCCTGGAGCAGGAGGGGGAGATCGCGGCCGACTACCTCGAGGGCCTGCTGGACATCGCGGACCTCGACGGTGACATCGACATGGATGTCGAGGCCGACCGCGCCGCTGTGTCGATCATCAGCGACTCGACCAGCCGCGACCTGCAGAAGCTGGTGGGCCGTGACGGCGAGGTGCTGGAGGCGCTCCAGGAGCTGACCCGGCTCGCGGTGCACCGCGAGACCGGCGACCGCAGCCGTCTGATGCTGGACATCGCCGGCTTCCGGGCCCGCAAGCGCGAGGAGCTGGCGGAGCTGGGCGCGAAGGCGGCGGAAGAGGCCAAGGGCACCGGCGAGCCGGTGAAGCTGAACCCCATGACGCCCTTCGAGCGCAAGGTCGTCCACGACGCGGTGGCGGCGGCCGGACTGCGCAGCGAGTCCGAGGGCGAGGAGCCCCAGCGCTGCGTGGTCGTCCTGCCGGCCTGACCCCGCGCCCTTGATGCCTTTGGCCCCGTCTGCTCGCAGGCGGGGCCGCATCTTGTCAGCCTTGCTTTGAACCTGCTTTGAACGTGCTTGGAAAACAGAGCCCCTGAGGAAGGACGGTTCCCGTGACGGAGGCAGCAGCGGAGCTCCCGCCGGCGCCGAAAGCGGCGCAGGAAGTATTCGGCGATCGCTTCCCGGAGGCCGTGCGCTACGGCGAACTGCTCGCCGACGCGGGCGTGAAGAGGGGGCTGATCGGTCCGCGCGAGGTGCCGCGGCTGTGGGAGCGGCACCTGCTGAACTGCGCGGTGCTCTCCGAGGTGGTCCCCGAGGGCGTATCGGTCTGCGATGTGGGCTCGGGCGCCGGCCTTCCCGGTATCCCGCTGGCCCTGGTCCGCCCGGACCTGAAGATCATGCTGCTGGAGCCGCTGCTGCGGCGTACCAACTTCCTGCAGGAAGTGGTCGAGCTGCTGGGCCTGGACCATGTGACGGTGGTGCGCGGCCGCGCCGAGGAGGTCATGGGCAAGCTGCCGCAGGTCCATGTGGTCACCGCGCGGGCGGTCGCCCCGCTGGACCGGCTGGCGGGCTGGGGGGTGCCGTTGCTACGTCCTTACGGCGAGATGCTGGCGCTCAAGGGCGACACCGCGGAGGAGGAGCTCAAGGGTGCCCGTGCCGCGCTGAGCAAGCTGGGTGTGGTGCGGACCTCGGTGGTGCATGTCGGCGAGGGCATCGTCGATCCGGCCTCCACCGTGGTGCGGGTCGAGGTCGGGGAGAGCCCCGGCGGTGTGCGGTTCGCCGCGAAGCGCGCGAAGGCCGCACGGGCCAGCAGGGCCTCCCGTGGACGTCGCCGCTGACGTATGAGGTGGTGGTCGGGGTACTCCATACAAACCACCAAAACGACATAAGTCGGAGTGTCGCGGCCGAATCGGGCGCGACACTGTCATCGTGTTTCACGTGAAACGTCGCTCTCTGCTGCATGGGATCATCGGCCGCGGTCGCGCGGCCGCCGCGCCGCGTGACCGTAAGCCCACACAGGGCACGGAAGTATCCACAGACGTGGATTCATCCACAGGAGAACGGGCCGCACTGGTTCACGACCCCGAAAGCATGGCAGGCTCTGAGCACTGCGAGCCTGAAGTCGAGGAGAGTGAATCCTTGCGGTCCGACGCCAACATCGCGGGACCGATGACCGATCCGGTCCCCGGTCCCCGTAGCGAGTCGCTCGGGGACGACGTTTCACGTGAAACGCCGTCCCCGATGGACGACACCCCGATCGGTCGTGCAGCGCAGCTGGCGATGGAGGCCCTGGGCCGCGCGGGAGAAGGGCTGCCCCGCCCGGAACAGACCCGGGTGATGGTCGTCGCCAACCAGAAGGGCGGCGTCGGGAAGACCACGACGACGGTCAATCTCGCCGCCTCGCTGGCCCTGCACGGGGCTCGCGTACTGGTGATCGACCTCGACCCGCAGGGCAACGCATCGACGGCACTGGGCATCGACCACCACGCCGAAGTCCCCTCGATCTACGACGTGTTGGTCGAGAGCAGGCCGCTCTCCGAGGTCGTACAGCCGGTGCCCGATGTGGAGGGGCTGTTCTGTGCGCCCGCCACCATCGACCTGGCCGGCGCCGAGATCGAGCTGGTGTCCCTGGTGGCTCGCGAGAGCCGCCTGGACCGGGCCATCAAGGCGTACGAGCAGCCGCTGGACTACATCCTCATCGACTGCCCGCCGTCGCTCGGCCTGCTGACGGTCAATGCGCTGGTCGCCGGCGCCGAGGTGGTGATCCCCATTCAGTGCGAGTACTACGCGCTGGAGGGACTGGGGCAGCTGTTGCGCAACGTCGACCTGGTGCGGGGGCATCTCAACCCCGATCTCCATGTCTCGACGATTCTGCTCACCATGTACGACGGGCGGACCCGGCTGGCCTCCCAGGTCGCCGACGAGGTGCGCAGCCACTTCGGCAACGAGGTGCTGCGCACGAGCATCCCCCGGTCGGTACGTATCTCCGAGGCGCCCAGCTATGGGCAGACCGTCCTCACCTATGACCCGGGATCCAGTGGCGCGCTCTCGTATCTCGAAGCGGCCCGAGAGATCGCGATGCGCGGAGTCCCGCAGGCCGGTGGCCAGGGGCTCAGCGTGAACTACCAAGCACAGCACAGCATGTCGGAGGGGACTCAGTGAGCGAACGACGTAGAGGACTGGGCCGTGGGCTCGGTGCGCTGTTCCCCGCGGCGCCGCAGGCCTCGGACGAGTCGGAAACCGCGGTGGGCCGGGGCGCGACCTCGCCGACGGCGGTGCCGGTACTGACACCGGAGCGGGGTGTGGCGGCGGCAAAGGTCACGTCCCTTCCCACGCCCCATGTTTCACGTGAAACCGAGGCGCCGCCCAAGGACGAAGTGGTCGAGCCGGAGACGGGAAACGTGGCCGGGGCGCACTTCACGGAACTGCCGCTGGACTCCATCACGCCCAACCCCCGGCAGCCGCGCGAGTTCTTCGACGACGACGCTCTTGCCGAGCTCATCACCTCCATCCAGGAGGTCGGTCTGCTCCAGCCCGTGGTCGTACGGCAGACGGGGCCGGAGCGCTACGAGCTCATCATGGGCGAGCGTCGCTGGCGGGCCTGCCGCGAGGCCGGACTGGAGAAGATCCCCGCGATCGTCCGGGCGACCGAGGACGAGAAGCTGCTCCTGGACGCGCTGCTGGAGAACCTGCACCGCGCGCAGCTCAACCCGCTGGAAGAGGCCGCGGCGTACGACCAGTTGCTCAAGGACTTCAAGTGCACGCATGACGAGCTGGCCGACCGGATCGGACGCTCGCGTCCGCAGGTCTCCAACACGCTGCGTCTGCTGAACCTCTCGCCCTCGGTGCAGAAGCGGGTGGCGTCCGGAGTGCTCTCCGCGGGCCATGCCCGGGCGCTGCTGTCCGTGGAGGACTCCGAGGAGCAGGACCGGCTGGCGCACCGCATCGTGGCCGAGGGGCTGTCGGTGCGTTCGGTCGAAGAGATCGTCAAGCTGATGGGGTCGCGCCCCAAGAAGTCGGCCAAGGCCAAGAGCCCCCGCGCGGGTGCCCTGGTCTCCCCCGCGCTGAACGACCTCGCCTCCCGGCTGTCGGACCGCTTCGAGACCCGGGTGAAGGTCGACCTCGGTCAGAAGAAGGGAAAGATCGTCGTCGAGTTCGCCTCGATAGAGGATCTGGAGCGGATCCTCGGAACGCTCGCTCCCGGCGAGGGGCGCGTGATGGAGCAGAAGCTCTCCGAGGAGCAGGACGAGGGGTGATCCCACCCCGCGGGTTTCAGGGGTGGGCTGTGGGCCGGTGCTGATTCCGGAACACCGCTCACCCTTTGCTCTCTCACGCTATCCGCGGTCGCATACCGCCGATACGATGCGAACGGGTATGGCACGCATCCATGTGGAGAAACCTCACATCGAGGAGAGGGCCATGCGATCGGTGAGCCGCACTGGACTGATGGCAGCGGGGTTCGGCCTCGGCGCAGTCGGTGGATTCGTCGGTGGCCTGCTCACGGAGCGGGGAGCACCGACGGCCCCACGCGGTGCGGCGGGCGATGGAAGTGAGGATCTTGCTTCATGGGCCGTCGGCTCGTACCGCTCACGCTGGACAACCTCTCGGATGTCCCCAAGCGCTGCCGCTCCTGTGTCTTCTGGGAGCTCGACCCCGTCAGTGGCGAAGCCGCGGTAAAGGCCGGCCGGCCCGAGCTGGAGAAAGAGGCCTGGATCTCGGCCGTACTCCTGGAGTGGGGGTCGTGCGGCCGGGTCGTCTACGTCGACGACGTGCCCGTCGGCTTCGTGATGTACGCGCCGCCGGCCTATGTGCCGCGCTCCACGGCCTTTCCCACCAGTCCCGTCTCCCCCGACGCCGTACAGCTGCTGACGGCCTGGCTGATGCCCGGCTACCAGGGTCAGGGGCTGGGCCGGGTGATGGTGCAGACCGTGGCGAAGGACCTCATCAGACGCGGCTTCAAGGCGATCGAGGCCTTCGGGGACGCGCGCTGGAAGGAGCCGGCGTGCGTCCTGCCCGCCGACCACCTCCTGGCCGTCGGCTTCAAGACCGTGCGCCCGCACCCTCGCTATCCGCGTCTGCGCCTGGAACTGCGCACCACGATCTCCTGGAAGGAAGACGTGGAACTGGCGCTGGACCGGCTGCTGGGAGCGGTGCAGAAAGAGCCCGCGCTCAGACCTCTGTAGGCGCGCCCGCCCCGGTACGCGAACGGGCCTGCCCCGATGGGGCAGGCCCGTTCGCATGGAACGCCGTGTGCGGCTCGCTCAGGCGAGGAAGTCCGCCAGGTCACGCTCGATCGCGGCCTTCGGCTTGGCGCCGACGATGGTCTTCACGACCTCGCCGCCCTTGTAGACGTTCATGGTCGGGATCGACATGACGCCGTACTTGGCGGTGGTGGCGGGGTTCTCGTCGGTGTTGAGCTTGGCGATGACGATCTCGTCGTGCTCGGCTGCGATGGCCTCCAGGGACGGGGCGACCTGGCGGCACGGGCCGCACCAGGTGGCCCAGAAGTCGACGAGGACGGGCTTGTCGCTGTTGAGGACGACCTCTTCGAAGTTGGCGTCCGTCACGGTCACCGTGGCACCGGCCATGGCTTTCTCCTTACTGAGGGGGGTATGGGGGGAAGCTGGAGTCGGGATCAGACGGCGGCGGTCTTCTCCGGCTCGGGGGTGGCCTCACCGTCGGCGAGGGCGGCGAGGAACCGCTCGGCGTCCAGAGCGGCGGAGCACCCGGTGCCGGCCGCGGTGATCGCCTGGCGGTAGGTGTGGTCCACGACGTCACCGGCGGCGAAGACGCCCGTGAGGTTCGTGCGTGTGCTGGGGGATTCGACCTTGAGGTAACCCTCGTCGTCCAGCTCCAGCTGGCCCTTGAACAGCTCGGTGCGCGGGTCGTGGCCGATCGCGATGAACAGGCCCGTCACCGGCAGCTCGGAGGTCTCACCGGTCTTGACGTTGCGCAGGGTCAGCCCGGAGAGCTTGGCGTCGCCGTGGATCTCGGCGATCTCGCTGTCCCACACGAACTTGATCTTCGGGTCGGCGAAGGCACGCTCCTGCATCGCCTTGCTCGCGCGCAGCGTGTCACGGCGGTGGACGATCGTGACCGACTTGGCGAACCGGGAGAGGAAGGTCGCCTCTTCCATCGCGGTGTCGCCACCACCGATCACGGCGATGTCCTGGTCCTTGAAGAAGAAGCCGTCGCACGTGGCGCACCACGAGACGCCACGGCCGGACAGCTCGTCCTCACGCGGCAGACCGAGCTTGCGGTGCTGGGAGCCGGTGGTGACGATGACGGCCTTGGCGCGGTGCACATTGCCCGCGGTGTCGGTGACGGTCTTGATCTCCTCGGAGAGGTCGACCGCGACGATGTCGTCCGGCACGAGCTCGGCGCCGAATCGCTCCGCCTGGGCACGCATGCTGTCCATCAGGTCCGGGCCCATGATGCCGTCACGGAAACCGGGGAAGTTCTCCACCTCAGTGGTGTTCATCAGAGCGCCGCCGGCGGTGACGGCACCCTCGAACACCAGCGGCTTGAGGGAGGCACGGGCGGTGTAGAGCGCGGCGGTGTAGCCCGCGGGGCCGGAGCCGATGATGATCACGTTGCGGACGTCGCTCACGGGTGTCTTCCTTGTCTCTGCCGACTGCTTGCTGGGGCTCTCTCGGAACTCTCACCCCACCCAACGGATCCTACGGGGCGAGCATTCCCGTGAGCGCCACAGCACACGTCCCGTGGTCTCACTCCCGGCGGTAGGAACCGCTCAGCAGAACCTCACCGGGCACCGGTGGTGAGGCCGAGGCGCAGGAAGCGGAGACGACGTAGGCGGAGACCTGCGTCGCGTCGGAAGGGTGCGGCAGGACGACGAGATAGGCGTTCCGGCCCTCGTACGTCCCCTCCGTGGCGGCAAGGGGTGTCTCGGACCGCCCGATGCCCTTGCGCACACAGGAGGGGACAGCGTCCGACCCCGCACGCAGGGGCGTTTCGGAGGCGCTGCGTGTACCGATGCGCGGGGCCTTGTTGGGCCCCGAGCCCGCGAGCAGCCCGTGCACCTGTTCTTCGAGCGTGCTGGAGCTGAGCGTGGAGACGTCGCTGTTGGAGCTCTTCTCGGGTACGGCTCCGTGCTGCTCGCCGCCCGATCCGGAGGCCGACGTCATGTTCTGGACGACGATGCCGCCGATTCCCAGGACCGCGACGGCCGCCGCGGTGCCGAGAAGAACCCTGGGCCAGCGTCGAGCGCGCGTCGATCGGATTCCAGGCGTTTGTCGACCGGGGCCGGTCGCTCCGCGGGGCCGGCCTGCGGGGCGGTCCTGGGCGGCAGTGCCGTCCGAGGTGTCGGCCGGTGTTGTTTCACGTGAAACACGTGTCGTCACAACCGATGGCGCTGTTTCACGTGAAACAGCGTCGTCGTCCTCCGGCGCGGTGGAATTGAGGAGTGCCTCGGCCGCGAGCGCGGCGTCGATACGGCCGGCCACGTCCTCGGGCATCCGCGCGGGTCCGGGGAGTGTGCCGAGCAGTCCACGGATCTCCTCCAGGGAGGCATGGACGTCCTCGCACAATTCGCAGCAGGCGAGGTGGTCGCGTAGATCGGCGCTACGGGACGGGGAGAGCAGTCCGTCCGTGAGTGCAGAGATCTCCGAGACCTCCGGGTGCTCATCCGTGTCGGTCCTGGAAGTCACGCTCACCCACCTCCGCCCTTCACGGCACCTGTGTCGTTGGGTCCTGCCGCCGGTGGGACGGATGTCCCCTGCGCCCGGTTCCTTCCCCCGCTCGCGGGTCTGCTACCCCCGGCTTCGGGACGCAGATGGGTGAGCATCGGAAGGAGACGGGCCCGGCCCCGCGCACAGCGGCTCTTGACCGTCCCGGTGGGCACATCGAGGATCTTCGCTGCCTCGGCCACGGGGTATCCCTGCATGTCGACCAGGACGAGAGCGGCACGCTGCTCGGCGGGCAGCGTCCGCAGAGCGCTGAGCAGTTCGCGGTGCAGATCCTGACGCTCGGCCGGAACCGCTGCGGACTCCTCGGGCTCCAGCAACTGCTCCAGCCGCTCGGTCTCGGCCACAGGGGAGGTCCGCCGCGAGGCCGCCTTACGGGCCCGGTCCAGACAGGCGTTGACCGTGATGCGATGCAGCCAGGTCGTCACCGCGGACTGACCACGAAAGGTGTGCGCGGCCCGGTAGGCGGAAACCAGGGCGTCCTGGACAGCGTCGGCGGCCTCCTCGCGATCGCCGAGCGTACGCAGTGCCACTGCCCACAACCGGTCCCGGTGCCGCCGAACAATCTCCCCGAAGGCGTCTGGGTCGCCTTTGAGGTGCTGTGTCAGCAGTTCGGCGTCATTCGGCGCGAGTGCTTCGTTGTCCTCAGCGCGCACGACACCCCCACCGAGTGCTCCAACTCCTGCCCATTGAAGCCTCCCCTGCGGCGAAAGTAAATGATTCAGCGGATGTGCGATCCGGGCGGCCGGAGCGTGCTGGTCGCAGTGCGCCGGCCGGATCGTGACCCTCGCGCCCGATGCTGGCGTGCGGCCGTTAGAGAAGGGGCGAATGCGCATTTTGCGTGAGTTGCTGTCATGTACAGGGGATGAAAAGATCAACAACGGCAAAGGGGGCATGCCGCATCGCAGGTGGCGGATTCGAGTTCCTCCTGTCCGTTGAAATCCTGCTTCTTGGTGTGGGGGTGTTTGAGTCAAATGATGCGGAATATCAAGCGTCTGTTGTTGATCGCTGTGGCTGCGGTAATTGCTCTGGGGGCCATGCCGGCTTCGGCGTCGGCAGTCTCCAAGGGAAGCTGCAGCTTCCGGAAGTCGCTGTCGGCGAAGACGTACGGCGGACACGCGACGGTGAAACTGCTCGTTTACACGTGCAGTGACGGTCACGACTGGGCCATGGCAAGCATGACGTCCCAGAACAGCGACAGCGAGGGAGCGCTGTGGCTGGATGTCTCCCGCAACGGAGGGAAGACCTGGAACGGGCTGGTCCAGCGGCGTGGCTTCAGTCTCGACCCGGGCGAGACGGCAACCATCGCCGGCACCAACCTTCAGTACGACGGTCCGGGATATTCGGTGCGGGCCTGCGGTTACTTCGGTAACAACGTCACCTACTGCACCGGCTGGAACTGACGCTGCGGTGTGTATTTTCGCTGTTGAGGCGAAGCTCAGGGCCCCGGCCGTTTCCTCGGCCGGGGCCCTGAATCTTTCTGGAAACCGATTCGCTCGCGGTGTCAGCCGGTGAAGGACACATCCGTCACGGCTTGCTTGAACCCGGGATCACTGAATTCGTCTCTCTGCCCGTACGGCATCGCGGTGATCCAGACGAGGACATAGCGCGCCTGCGCCGACTTCTCGAACTTCAGGTCCGCAGTGGTCTGTGAAGTATCGACGGTTCCGAGCTTCTGCATGGAACTCAGCGGCTCGGAAGGCGAAAGGGAATTGGCCGCGTAGAGCGTCACGGTGGTGTGGTCGCCGGGGTAGTGCAGCCCTATCGACACCTTGCTCAGCTGCTGCTTCGAGCCGAGGTCGTAGGTGATGCCGACGCCCTTCTTGAAGCCCGGGTTCAGAGCCGGGCCCTCGTGATAGCTCTTACTGCGCCAGTAGGTGTCGGGCTTCCCGTCGTAGGTGAACTGCACCTGGTCGGTGTGCTGCGGCTTGCCGTCGGGGTAGTACTCCTGAGCATCCGCGATCTTGATCGGCTTGCCACTCGGCTTCTTGGCCTCGTTGCTGCTCGGCTGGGAGCTGCCCGAGCCCTCGCTCTCGTTCTCCCTCTGGAGCAGGGTGTCCGCCAGTTGCCAGCTGCCCAGGCCGAGGGCGGCGATGAGCAGGGCGGAGACGCACCACTTCAGTGCCTTGCCGGTGCGGCTCTGCAGCGGGGGCGGCGGCGTGGGGACCTGTCGGGTGGCCTGGCTCGCCTGGTTGTTGCGGGTCGTCGACTGTCCGTAGGTGCCCTGCTGGAAGGCCGTGCGCTGATAGGGCGGCGGCGTGGTGAAGGACGTCTCCGGGGGCCGGATACGCGGCATGGCCGCGACCGCCTTGGCCAGTTCCTCGGGAGTGGCGCAGGGCTGTTCCTGACGGGAGGCGGTGGCGCCGTCGTTGACCAGCGCGCGCATGGCCAGCTCCGACAGACCGCGGTGGACCCCGGCACGCACCTGGTCCGGGGCGATCAGCCCCACGTCCTTGGGCAGGCCGGTGAGGCCGTAGGCGTCACTCTCGTACGGCCAGCGGCGGGTGAGGGCGGCGTACAGCAGCGCGCCGATCGCCTCGGTGTCGGTGCGCTGGGGGCGCTCGCAGGTGATGCCGCGCAGGGCGGCCATCACCGCGAGGCCGCGGATGCGGTACTGCCCGGACTCGGTGCGCAGCACGGAGCCGGGGGTGAGCCTGAGGTGGGCCAGGCCCTCGCGGTGGGCGGCGGCCATGGCCTGGGAGACCTGGCTGACGAGCTGGTAGGCGTCGTGCGGCTCCAGGGGCCCGTTGGCCAGCACCGTGGTGAGCTCGGTGGCGTCCGGAAGCCACTCGTGCACGACATAGACGACGTCGTTCTCCTCGACGGCGTCCAGGACCTGGACGAAGCGCGGATCGCCCAGGAGCGCGGCCGATCGGGCGGCGGACAGCACGGGGCGGGCGCGCGGGTGGTCGGCGGGCAGGATGTGCACACCGACGGCACGGCGCAGCTTCTCGTCGACCGCACGCCAGCTGCTGAATCCGTCCAGACGGGTGACGCACTCTTCCAGTCGGTAGCGTCTGGCGAGCTTGTGGCCGCTGTGCAGTTCCGGTGGTTGTGCTTCGGATGCCGACGCATGCTGCTCGTCGGTGCGTGCGGTGTCCTTCTCTGTGCGGGCTACCTTCTCGGCCTCCGCACCGTCGGTCGTGGCCTCTCCCGCCTTGGCGGTCAGCGGTTCTTCACCGCTCGTGTCGGCCACGTCGACGGCAGCCGTGCTCCGTTCCGCCACCGTCGTTCCTGCCTCCCCATCCGTTGCACGCTCTCAGAGCCAAGACAATTGTGCCCACAGTCCGCCGCTATGCACGACACACAGTGGCGGACGATGGTTGTGCGGGCTCAGCGCCCCAGCTTGGCGCGGACCATGCCCACCAAGGCGTTCAGTTCTTCGATGCGCATCTTCCTGGCCGCCGCGTAGAAGACCACCAGCAGTGCGGCACCGCCACCGACCAGCGCGGCGAGAGAGCCGAGAACGCCGGTGCCCAGTGCCTGCATGATGGCGTAAACGATGCCACCGGAGACCAGTGTGGCGGGGATGCTGGCGCCCGCCAGCCGTGCGTACGTACGGACGATGTGCGCGCCGTCCAAGTCGCCGCCCATCCGCTTGCGCAGCCGCCGCCACGCCACGCCGACGCCGATGATGTACGCCAGGCCGTACGAGGCGGCCATGCCGACCACGGCCCAGCGCGCGGGAAGGATGAGGAAGCAGAGGGCGGAGGCGGCCGCGTTGACGGCGGCGACGATCACCGTGTTGAAGAAGGGGGTGCGGGTGTCCTCGTACGCGTAGAACGCGCGCAGGACGACGTACTGCACGGAGAAGGGGATCAGGCCGATGCCGAAGGCCATCAGCATGTAGCCCATGGGGACGCCGGCGCCCGAGGAGTTGTAGATCAGGGTGCACATCGGGATGCCGAGGGCGACGAAGCCGAAGGCGATGGGCACGATCGCCACGGCGGAAGTACGCAGGCCCTGGGAGATGTCGTCGCGCACGGCGCCGGTGTCGCCGTCGTGTGCCGAACGGGACAGGCGCGGCAGCAGAGCGGCCATCACGGAGACGGTGATGATGGCCTGCGGCATGTTCCAGATCAGCTGGGCGTTGGAGTACGCCATGTAACCCGTGCCGGGGAAGCCTTCGGCGTCGGCGGAGTTTCCGGCCCAGGTGGAGAGCTGCGAGACGACCAGCACACCGGCCTGGTTGGCCAGCACGAACAGGATCGTCCACTTGGCGAGCTTGGCCGCCTTGCCCAGTCCGTGGCCGCGCCAGTCGAAGCGCAGCCTGATCTTGAAGCCCGCGTCGCGGAGGTAGGGGACCATCGCCAGCGCCTGGACGACCAGGCCGAGTAGCGTGCCGATGCCCAGCAGCCGGATGCCCTCGTCCGGGATGGTGGTGACGCCCATCTGGGAGTTCTTGGCCGATCCGTAGACCCAGATGAACAGGGCGAACGTGGCGATCATGACGATGTTGTTGAGGACCGGGGTCCACATCATCGCGCCGAAGCGGCCACGGGCGTTGAGGATCTGGCCCATCACCACGTGCACACCCATGAAGAAGATCGTGGGTACGCAGTAGCGGGTGAAGGCGACGGCGACCTCGTTGGCCGCCGGGTCACGGGAGATGTCGAAGGACATCAGCTTGACCAGGAGCGGAGCCGCGAGCACGGCGACGACCGTCAGCGCTCCGAGGATCACCATGACCAGGGTGAGCAGACGGTTGGCGTACGCCTCGCCGCCGTCCTCGTCCTCCTTCATCGCCCGTACGAGCTGGGGGACGAAGACGGAGTTCAGGCCGCCGCCGATGGTCAGGATGAAGATCATCGTCGGCAGGGTGTAGGCGACCTGCCAGGAGTCACCGAGGACGGCAGCGCCCAGCGCCGAGGCGATCAGCGCGGACCGTACGAAGCCGGTGAGCCGGGAGACCATCGTGCCCGCGGCCATCACCGCACTGGACTTCAGCAGATTGCCGGCCTTGCCGCCGGAGGGCTTGGCAGGCGCCTGCACGGGAGGGGCCACCGTCTCCGGGGCCGGGACCGGCTGCTCCGGCACGGCCGCCGGGGCGGGCACGGGCTGTTGCTGCTGCTGTTGCGGGGCGGGACGCTGCGGCTCGTAGGGCTGCTGGTCCCGGAAGAGATGGGCGAACGCATCGGGCTCGGGGCGCTCGTCCGCGGCCTGGCTGACCAAGTCGTCCACACCCACGAACTGTGTCGTCGCCGCGTCGTCGCCGTAGGGCAGGCGGCGGCCCGGGCCCTGCGGCTCGGGCGCCGGGGGCGGCGCCCACAACTGCGGGTCGGGGGCGTGCTGCGGCGCGGGCGGCTGCTGGTAGAGCGGGTGCGGGGGCTGTCCCGGGGGAGGCGGGGGGTGCGCGGCCCGGTCGTAGAGCGCTTCGGTCACCGGATCCTGGGCCGTGGGGTCCTGGGCGCGGAACGGGTCGTTGGCGTAGGCGTCCTGGACATAGGGGTCCTGAGGCGGCGGGACGTGCGGGTGCGCGGGGGCCTGCCCCGCGGGATCGCCGCTCGCGCCCCGGCCGCGGTCACCGTCGTACGGCGCATTCATCGCTGCCCCACCTCATCCGTCGCCGGCCATCCGGCCCCGCCATCTATCAACGGTCCACTTTCTCACCTGAGCCGGACCCGTCCGTGCTTTCCGAACCGGTGTCCGGCTGCGGGTCACTCGGCTGCTCGGGTACGTCGCCGCCCGTATCGCCGCTGTCGCCGTCCGTGCCCTCGCCGCCTTCGTCGTCCTCCCGCGCCGCGGCACTCTTGCGCTGGAAGTAGATCCGTACACCGGCGAGCACGAGCAGCAGCACACCGCCCGCGATGACGAGCATGACAGTCGCCGTGATCTCGGTGACGTTCACCTCGAAGGACATGGGGTCGCCGTAGGGCTTGCCGTCCGAGGTGTAGAGCTGAGCGGTCACCCGTACGGGGCCGTTGGCAGCGGCCGTGGTGTCGAACTTGAAGGACTGGTTGCGGCCGCCGTCGACCGCGATTTTCTGCGGGGCGCCGACATCCAGACGGTTGGGCTGCGAGGACGTGAGCTCCAGGGTCATGTTGCGCACGCCCTGGTACAGGTTGTTCTGGACCGTCACCGGGATCGTCGCGCTGCGGCCGGAGAGCGTCGCGTCCGACTTGGGGATCAGGTGGATCTTGGCCTTCAGCCCGTCGAGGTACTTGCGTACGGACTTACGGAACTGCTGGGCGCCCTTGCTGTCGCCGCGCCACTCGGTCGACATCTCCCGCATTATGGCGCTGCCGAAGGGGGTCACCACCCGCCCCGGCTGGGCCAGGATGACCGTGAAGTCGTCGAGGGCGGTCTGGGTGTCCTGGATCTCGCGGAAGGCCGCGGTGGGCAGCTCCTGCTTGCGCAGCGAGGCGGGGTAGGCGTCGCTGTCCGGGATCTCGCGGTTGGCGCCGGGGTCCGGCTGGGCCTTCGCCGCGGCGCCGAGGTTCAGGGACTGCGTCCAGCGTCCGGGGTTCAGCGCCTTGAGCGCGGACGCCATCGCCTGGGCCTGGCTCACCGAGGGCATGCGCTGGGGGGCGACGACGATGCTGCGCTGCCGGCCCGGCTCCTGGAGGTCGATCATCAGGGTCTGGGCGACGAACTGCTGCACGGCGAGCGTGGCGTTCTCCGCCCGGGACAGGTCGCCCTCGAAGGCGGTGGACAGCCGCGCGTCCGCGACGACGGCCGTGTTGCCGCCGCCGATGGGCCGGGCGGCGGTCGGCGTGTAGGACAGGTCGCTGCCCTCGCGCAGGCTGTCGCTGCGGGTGATGACGTTGTGCGAGCCCGCGGAGGTGGCCACATCCACGATGGAGGAGTCGATGGCCCCGTTGACGGGCCAGGTGAAGTCCGTGCGCGGCTTGACGTGCAGGACGGTGTTCACGGTCCGCGTCGCCAGCTCGGTCGCCGGGCCGAGGTGGCTGAGCGCGCCGGGCACCTCCCGGCCGTGGTGCGCCAGCGACGCCAGGTCGGGGTCGGCGAAGGGGAGCGCCACGACCTCGTGGTTGTTCACCGCTTCCGTCAGGTCGTTCAGCCACTGCTTGGCGATCGCCTGGTTCTTGCCCGCGGTGGGGCCGTTTGGTCCGTCGACCTTGTAGGGCCTGGTCATCGCGTCGACGGTGGCGAGCAGGTCGGGGTCGATGACGAAGGTGACCGGGAGTTCCTTGCCGAGCGCGACCATCTGCTGCAGCCGTCCGCCGGGCGCGATCTCCGCCGTCAGCTTGTCGTCGCGGAAGACCGGCGTCTGCTCCAGGTCCGCGTCGGTCTCTGCGGTGAGGTGGGTGGCGGAGATCAGCGGCCACAGAAAGGTGAGCTGTGTCTTCTTCTCCGCGTCGGACGGCTTCCAGGACAGCGAGGTCCGCTTGATGCCGAGCACCTGCTCATACCGGGCCTCCTCGGTCTTGCCGGAGAGGGAGACGCCGATCTGGTAGACGCCGTCGTCGTCGAGCTCGAGGTCCTTGACCGGTACGCGCAGGTCGAAGGAGCGGCTGACGCCCGGCTCCAGCTTGTCGATCTTCGCGGTGTGGTCCTTGACCTCCGGGCCGTCCGCGCTGGAGAAGGCCGCGCGGTTGGCGAGGGCGTCGATGGCGCTGCGGCTGTTGAGGATCTGGCCGCGGCGCAGTGCCACATGCGCGTCGGTGACTGTGGAGTCCCCGTCATTGGTGACGGTGCCGGAGACGGTGATCTCGCCGTCCTTCGACGGGGCGGGGGGCGTGAGGCTGTCGATGGCGACGTCGACGGTGCGGCTGCCGGTCTCGGCGGCCCGCGCGGCGGAGGGAGCCGGGAGGTTCAGCAGTCCTACGAGCAGGGGCACCGAGGCGAGGACTGTCGCGGTGCGCCGCAGCCATCGCCCACGCGGCCGTTCACTCCCCTGGAACCCTGCCGCCTCGGCCACGCGCTCGCCCGTCCCTCGTCGTCGTCAGTGGTCGTCGGAATGTGCGTCCACGAATGGTAACGATGCGCGCTGTGGCGAAGTGCTGGGGACTGCTCCACATGATCGCCGGTCCGGTGGCCGGGTACGGGTCCCCTTTTTCGGGAGACGCCCGGTATCGGTGGGGACGCCCCCGGGGCTTGGCGAGGAAGCCTCGCCCGGCGCGGCCACGTACCCTGTTCTGTTGTGCCGAACGCCAACGATGACAACCCCACCTCGCAGACCGAGCGGACCCCGCAGTCGACGAACGCGCTGAGCCATGTGCAGCGCCGCGCCGTCAGTGAACTGCTGCGGGTCTCCCCCGTCGCGGATGACCTGGCCCGCTGTTTCCAGGAGGCCGGGTTCACGCTTGCCCTGGTCGGCGGTTCGGTCCGGGATGCGCTGCTCGGCCGGCTCGGCAACGACCTGGACTTCACGACCGATGCCCGCCCCGAGGACGTACTGAAGATCGTGCGGCCCTGGGCGGACGCGGTGTGGGAGGTCGGGATCGCCTTCGGCACGGTCGGCTGCAAGAAGAGCTCGTTCGACATCGAGATCACGACCTACCGGTCCGAGGCGTACGACCGCACCTCGCGCAAGCCCGAGGTGTCCTACGGCGACTCCATCGAGCAAGACCTGGTCCGCCGGGACTTCACGGTCAACGCCATGGCGGTGGCGCTGCCGCAGAAGGAGTTCATCGACCCGCACGGCGGCCTGGAGGACCTCGCGGCGCGGGTGCTGCGGACGCCGGGCACCCCGCAGGAGTCCTTCTCGGACGACCCGCTGCGGATGATGCGCGCGGCGCGGTTCGCCGCCCAGCTGGACTTCGAGGTCGCCCCCGAGGTCGTCGCGGCGATGAAGGCCATGGCGGAGCGGATCGAGATCGTCTCCGCCGAGCGGGTGCGGGACGAGCTGAACAAGCTGATCCTGGCCGCTCACCCGCGCAAGGGGCTGAAGCTGCTGGTCGAGACGGGTCTGGCCGACCGGGTGCTGCCGGAGCTGCCGGCGCTGCGCCTGGAGTGCGACGAGCACCACCGTCACAAGGATGTCTACGAGCACACGCTGACCGTCCTGGAGCAGGCCATCGACCTGGAGGAGGACGGGCCTGACCTGGTACTGCGGCTGGCGGCGCTGCTGCACGACATCGGCAAGCCGAAGACGCGGCGCTTCGAGAAGGACGGCCGGGTCTCCTTCCACCACCACGAGGTGGTGGGAGCGAAGATGACCAAGAAGCGGATGACCGCTCTCAAGTACTCCAACGAGATGATCAAGGATGTCTCGCAGCTGGTGGAACTGCACCTGCGGTTCCACGGGTACGGGACGGGCGAGTGGACCGACTCGGCGGTGCGCCGCTATGTCCGTGACGCCGGGCCGCTGCTGGAGCGGCTCCACAAGCTGACGCGATCGGACTGCACCACCCGCAACAAGCGCAAGGCCAACGCTCTGTCGCGCGCTTATGACGGGCTCGAGGAGCGCATCGCGCAGCTTCAGGAGCAGGAGGAGCTGGACGCGATCCGGCCCGACCTGGACGGCAACGCCATCATGCAGATCCTGGGGATCTCGCCGGGGCCCGAGGTCGGCAAGGCCTACAAGCACCTTCTCGAGCTGCGGCTGGAGAACGGGCCGATGGACCACGAGGCGGCGGTCGCGGCTCTCAAGGAGTGGTGGGCCGCGCAGGGCTGATGTTTCACGTGAAACAGAACGACGGGCGTCCGCCGAGAAGGCGGACGCCCGTCTGTTTCACGTGAAACATCGCATGCGGCTTGTCGAGCCCATGCGGTGCCCTGCTACTTCCGCGACAGGCACAGCACGAACTTGGTGTCCGCGCCCCTCCTGCGGTGCTGGCTCTCCACATAGGAAATGCCGCTCGGGCCGCACAGGGAACGGTCGAGGGTGTCGTTGTGGACCTGCTCCACCTTGAACTTGGCCTCGGCGGAGCCGCAGTCGACGACCTCGAGGTCGGGCTTGATGTCGTTGCCGTTGTTCTTCATGCAGTCGCCGGCCTTGGCGGTGTCGGCGTCGTTCCAGCTGCTGATCCAGAAGACGACGCCGGCTATGAGGACGATGACGACGCCTATGCCCTTGAGGATCGTCATCGGGGACGGGCCGTTGCGAGCGGGCCGCGACGGGGGAACCGGGGCGCCGCCCTGGGGTATCTGCGGCTGCTGGGGTGCCTGCGGGAATCCCGGCTGCTGCCCGTACGGTGCCTGCTGCTGCGGCGGGTAGGCGTAGCCCGCCTGAGGAGGCTGGCCGTACGGAGCATGGGGTGCCTGAGGGGGCTGACCGTACGGGGCGCTGGGCGCCTGAGGGTACGGGTTCTGGGCGTATGGACCCTGGCCGTACGGGGTTTGGCCATATGGGGCCTGGCCGTACGGATTCTGCCCCTGAGGCGGCGTGGTCATGGGATTCCCCCTGAAAGTGATGCGCTTTGGTGCGTGATTGACGCCCCGTAACGTATCGGGTTCTCAGCGAGGCTCCGCAGCGGGAGGGCGCTGGGGTGAGCGGGACCTCCGCTGTCGCCGTTGGCGGTGCAGGACAAGGACCGCGACCAGCGCATAGAGGATGGCGACTCCGAGGACCAGGGCGGCGGACCTGCCGTCCGGTGGCAGCACCACCGCGGCCACGGCCGCCGCGCCCACGAACGCGGTGTTGTAGAGCATGTCGTAGATGGCGAAGACCCGGCCGCGGAAGGCGTCGTCCACCGAGGACTGGACCACGGTGTCCGTGGCGATCTTCGCGCCCTGGGTGCTGAGGCCGAGGACGAACGCGGCGGCCAGTATCGGTCCGGGTGCGAACGGCAGGCCGAGGGCCGGTACCAGCACGGCCGCGAAGGCGGCGCAGGTGGTGATCCATCCGAAGGGGCCGAGCCGGGCGACCGCCCATGGTGTGATCACCGCGGCCGCGAAGAACCCCGCACCGGAGATCCCCACCGCGGCGCCCAGCAGCGCCAGGCCGTCGGAGCCGCCGTCGGCCCAGGCGTACCGGCACAGCATCAGCACCATGACCGTCAGCGCGCCGTAGCAGAAGCGGATCACGGTCATCGCCGTCAGGGCGCGGGCGGCGGCGCGGCGTTCGGCGAGGTGGCGCAGCCCGGCCACAAGACCCTGCGCCGTGCTCAACAGGGCTTCCCCCAGGAGGGGTTGGAGGCGTTCCGTATCGGGTCCGAGCAGGTCCGGCGGCATCCGTACGGCGGCCAGGGCCGCGCAGAGATAGAGCGCCGCGCCGAGCAGCACGACCGGAGCGTTGGAGTCGGTGCCCATGAGGCGGACGGCGAAGGCCAGCCCTCCTCCTGCGGTTGCCGCGAGCGTTCCGGCCGTGGGGGAAAGGGAGTTGGCCATCACGAGGCGCTCCTCGCCGTCGACCACCCGGGGCAGGGCCGCCGACAGGCCCGCCAGGACGAAGCGGTTGACGGCCGTGACACACAGGGCGGAGGCGTAGAAGAGCCAGTCCGGGACACCGGCCACGATCAGCGCGGCGGTGCCGGTGGCGAGCACGGTGCGCAGGAGGTTGCCGTGCACGAGCACCTGGCGTCGGCGCCAGCGGTCCAGGAGGACGCCGGTGAACGGGCCGAGCAGGGAGTAGGGGAGCAGCAGCACCGCCATGGCCGAGGCGATGGCGGCGGGGGAGGCCTGTTTTTCGGGGGAGAAGACGACGTACGTGGCGAGCGCCACCTGATAGACGCCGTCGGCGGCCTGCGAGAGGAGCCGTACGGTCAGCAGGCGCCGGAAGTCGCGCAGTTGGAGCAATACGCGAAGGTCACGCACAACGGGCATGAGGCACAGCCTCACACACGGCGCGGGCCCCCGGGGAGATTGCCCGGGGGCCCGCGTACGGAGCACGGGTGCGCGTCAGCGCACTACGCCGACCTGGGTCAGCGCTCGACCTCGCCCTTGATGAACTTCTCGACGTTCTCCCGGGCCTGGTCGTCGAAGTACTGGACCGGCGGGGACTTCATGAAGTACGAGGACGCGGAGAGGATGGGGCCGCCGATGCCGCGGTCCTTGGCGATCTTCGCGGCGCGCAGGGCGTCGATGATGATGCCCGCGGAGTTCGGGGAGTCCCAGACCTCCAGCTTGTACTCCAGGTTCAGCGGCACCTCGCCGAAGGCGCGGCCCTCGAGGCGGACGTAGGCCCACTTGCGGTCGTCCAGCCAGGCCACGTAGTCCGACGGGCCGATGTGGACGTTCTTCTCGCCCAGCTCGCGGTCGGGGATCTGGGAGGTGACGGCCTGCGTCTTGGAGATCTTCTTGGACTCCAGGCGGTCGCGCTCCAGCATGTTCTTGAAGTCCATGTTGCCGCCGACGTTCAGCTGCATCGTGCGGTCCAGGACGACGCCCCGGTCCTCGAACAGCTTGGCCATCACGCGGTGCGTGATCGTGGCGCCGACCTGCGACTTGATGTCGTCACCGACGATCGGGACGCCGGCCTCGGTGAACTTGTCCGCCCACTCCTTGGTGCCGGCGATGAACACCGGGAGGGCGTTGACGAAGGCGACCTTGGCGTCGATGGCGCACTGCGCGTAGTACTTCGCGGCGTCCTCGGAGCCCACGGGGAGGTAGCAGACCAGGACGTCGACCTGGCGGTCCTTGAGGACCTGGACGACGTCGACGGGGGCCTCGGCGGACTCCTCGATGGTCTGGCGGTAGTACAGGCCCAGGCCGTCCAGGGTGTGGCCGCGCTGGACGGTCACACCGGAGCGCGGCACATCGCAGATCTTGATGGTGTTGTTCTCGCTGGCGCCGATGGCGTCCGCGAGGTCGAGGCCGACCTTCTTGGCGTCGACGTCGAAGGCAGCCACGAACTCGATGTCACGCACGTGGTAGTCGCCGAACTGCACGTGCATGAGGCCGGGCACGCGGCTGTCCGGGTCGGCGTCCTTGTAGAACTCGACGCCCTGCACCAGCGAGGCGGCGCAGTTGCCCACGCCGACGATGGCTACGCGAACCGAACCCATTCCGGTTGCTCCCTGTGTTCTCGACAAGACCCCGCGGGATGCGGGGCCTTATGTGGTGGTGTCATCGGACGGATCCGGCCGGGATCCGCCCCGGTGCCGGGGCAGGCCGCCCGTATCTCCTGACTGGTCCTTGTGGCCCGGCTCTGCGGACTTGGGGGCACGCTGGTCGCGCCCGGCCCGCTCGCTCTCGATCAGCTCGTTCAGCCAGCGGACCTCGCGCTCCACGGATTCCATGCCGTGCCGCTGGAGTTCGAGGGTGTAGTCGTCCAGCCGCTCGCGGGTACGGGCCAAGGAGGCGCGCATCTTCTCCAGGCGCTCCTCCAGCCGGCTGCGGCGGCCTTCGAGCACCCGCATCCGTACGTCCCGCGAGGTCTGACCGAAGAAGGCGAAGCGGACGCCGAAGTGCTCGTCCTCCCACGCGTCCGGGCCGGAGTGGGAGAGCAGCTCCTCGAAGTGCTCCTTGCCCTCCGCGGTCAACCGGTAGACGATCTTCGCCCGGCGCCCTGCGAGTGATGCGGCGGGCGCGCCCTCGGGAGTGGCGCCCGTCTCCTCGATCAGCCAGCCGCTGGCGACCAGCGACTTCAGGCACGGGTAGAGGGTGCCGTAGCTGAACGCGCGGAACACCCCCAGCGAGGTGTTGAGCCGTTTTCGCAGCTCGTAGCCGTGCATGGGGGACTCGCGGAGCAGGCCCAGGATGGCGAATTCGAGGATGCCGGACCGTCTGCTCATCCTCCACCTCCCTGGCCTCGTGCGTTCTTTATGCCGAGCTGATGTATCGATTCGATACATCCAGACGATAGAACGGCCGTCTGGGAGGGACAAGAGGGAGCACGGTGAACGGCGTCACATCACTGATTCGCGCTACTCAACCTGACTGATTTGGAGTGAATTTCAACGGTGGGCAGGTTTTGGCCGTGCGTAGTCTGTGCGGCATGCAAACCGCCGGGAACCGTGGGACGGAAAGTGACGTCCCCGTCCTCGGTGTAGTGCGGCCCGTGAGTCAGGGACGGGCCGTGCGTCGGGGGGACCTGAAGTCAACTGCCGCCTTCAGGCGACGAGATAGCGCGCCTGCCCGAGGAGTATCCGTTCCATGAGCGAGCACCGTCGCAAACCGCCGCAGCCGCAGGGCGGTGGACGTGCCGCGGCCCGACGCGCCGCACAACAGTCGTCGGGACGCCGGGCCGCGCCTTCGCGCGGGTCCGCCGGCGGACCCGTACCCGGTTCCGACTCCGGTCAGTACGGCCAGGAACGACCTTACGGAGGCAGAGCCGAGGCCCGGCGGGCCGCACAGCGGGGAGGCGGCCGCCGACGGGCCGCGGAGCCGGCCGCGATGGCGTCCGGCGGTGGCCGGGGCGGACGCGGCGGCGGGCGGCGGCCCGGTGGCTCGGGCCCTGAGGGCGGCCGTGGCCGGGGCGGCAGGCCGGGCAAGAAGCGCTTCATCGACTATCCGCGGGCGGGCCGGATCGGCTGGCGCCGCTTCGTCCCCTCCTGGAAGCAGGTCCTGGGCGGCTGCATCGGCGTCCTCGGACTGATCATCGGCGCTTCCGGGCTCGCGCTGGCCTACGTGGACATTCCCACCCCGCAGAAGATGGCCAACGTCCAGAAGAACGTCTACTACTGGTCCAACGGCAAGCCGATGGTCGTGGCCGGCGGAGGAGACCTCAACCGCCAGATCGTGCCGATCACCTCGATCCCCAAGTCCATGCAGAACGCGGTGATTTCGGCCGAAAATGCCTCGTTCGAGACCGACTCCGGTGTCGACCCGATGGGTATCGCCCGCGCGGTGCTGAACATGGCCAAGGGCGGCGAGACCCAGAGCGGCTCGACCATCACCCAGCAGTACGTGAAGAACATGTACCTGGACCAGTCGCAGACCATCAAGCGCAAGATCACCGAGCTGTTCATCTCGATAAAGGTGGGCGCGACGGTAGAAAAGCCCAAGATCCTTGCGGGTTACCTCAATACCGCCTACTACGGGCGCGGTGCGTACGGCATCCAGGCCGCCTCGCGTGCGTACTACGGCAAGGACTGCGACAAGCTCACGGCGAGCGAGGGCGCGTTCCTGGCGGCGCTGCTCAACGGCCCCAACCTGTACGACCCGTACATCACGACGGAGACCAAGGGCGCCAACAAGAAGCGGGCCGAGGCCCGTTGGTCGTGGACGCTGGACCGTGAGGTCGAGGTCGGCAAGATGACCAAGGCCGAGCGGGCCAAGATCACCAAGTTCCCGCAGCCTCGGCCGCCCAAGAAGGCCATGGACCTCCGCGGCCAGAAGGGCTACCTCGTCGACCTCGCCAACAACTACATCACCGCGAACTCCGACATCAAGGACTCGGAGTTGAAGCAGGGCGGCTTCGAGATCCACACCACCTTCGACGAGAAGAAGGTCAAGGAGCTCGCCGAGTCCGTCGACAAGGTCACCAAGGAGCACATCAAGCCCGAGAAGCGCGAGGTCGACAAGTACGTCCAGTTCGGCGGCGCCTCGGTCGAGCCCGGCTCCGGCAAGATCGTTGCCATCTACGGGGGCAAGGACGCCACCCAGCACTACACCAACAACGCCGACTACACCGGTGTGCAGGTCGGCTCGACCTTCAAGCCGTTCGTCCTGGCGGCGGCGATGAGCAAGGGAGTGCGCGACCGTACGGATCCCACGACCCGTACCAAGGCGTCGCTGGCCAGCATCTACAACGGCAACAACAAGGTGAAGCTCCGCAATTACGACGGGACCGTCTGGCACGACAAGGACGGCAAGGAGTGGCACCAGCGCAACGACGGCAACGAGAGCCGCGGCCCGATCAATCTGCGGACCGCGATGCAGTTCTCGGTGAACACGCCGTTCATCCAGCTCGGCATGGACGTGGGGACCGACGAGGTCAAGAACGCCGCGATCCAGGCCGGTCTGCGCGACGACCAGAGCATGGCGAAGACCACGCCGACCTTCTCCCTGGGCACCTCCGCCCCCAGCGCCATCCGGCTCGCCGGGGCGTATGCCACCTTCGCCGCCAGTGGTGAGCAGCACGATCCGTACTCCGTCGAGCGGGTCGAGAAGGACGGCATGACCAAGTACGAGCACAAGGAGAAGTCCAGGCAGGGCTTCGACGAGGCGGTCGCCGACAACGTCACCGACGCGCTGAAGACGGTGGTCCAGAAGGGCACCGGAACGGCGGCCCAGCTGCCGGACGGGCGTGAGGTGGCCGGCAAGACGGGCACCACCGACGACAACAAGTCGGCGTGGTTCGCGGGCTACACCAAGCAGCTGGCCACCACGATCGGCATGTGGCGGGTGGACGACCAGGCCAAGCGGCAGGAATTCCTCAAGATGTACGGCGTCGGCGGCGAGGAGAAGATCCACGGTGCCTCGTTCCCGGCCCGGATCTGGGCTGACTACATGGCGCAGGCGATGAAGGGTGTGGACCCGGTGGCGTTCCCGAAGCCGGGGCCGATCGGTCAGACGATCTACGGCGACGGCATGAGTCCGTCCCCGAAGCCGACCCCCTCCGCTCCCCCGACGACCGCCCCGTCCCCCACGCCCTCCCCCTCCACCTCGCCTTCGAGCTCCCCGAGCCCGTCCCCGTCCCCGAGCTGTTCCCCGTGGGACCCCAGGTGCCAGAGCAGTGGCGGCGCCTCCCAGGGCGGGGCGACCGGTGGTCCGGGCGGCGACACCGGGGGCAGTACGAGCGAACCCACGCCCGAGCCGCCCACCGGCGGCAACGGCAACGGCGGCCATGGCAACGGAGGCGGATTGTTCGGTGGTCCGGACGGTGATTTCGGCGAATGACCGGTGACTGTTTCACGTGAAACCACGTGAAACAGCCTGTGGTGAAGCCCCCGACCCGGCTCGTACGGGCGGGGGCTTCACCACGTTCGGCCAAGGTCCGTACGGCAGGATGGGCCCATGACGAGCGTGCGACAGGACGAGCCCGTACGGCCGACGAGGCGCGATGAGGTGGCCGCGGCCGGGAGCGAGCTGATCGGTGGTCCGGTTGGCCGTCGTGCGCTGCTGGGAGCGAACTGGTGGACGCCGGTGCGCATCATCGCTCTCGTCGCCATCGGCATGTTCGCGCTCGGCATGGTCCAGAAGCTGCCCTGCTACGAGAGCGGGTGGTTCTTCGGCGCCACCAGCCAGTACACGCACGCCTGCTACTCCGACATCCCGCATCTGTACGCCGGGCGGGGGTTCGCGGACAATCTCGTCCCCTACTTCGACCGGCTGCGCGGCGACATGGAGTACCTCGAATACCCCGTGCTGACCGGTGTGTTCATGGAGGTCGCGTCCTGGATGACGCCGCACGGCGGCACGATCCAGCACCGTGAGCAGATCTACTGGCTGGTCAACGCCGGGATGCTGATGGTGTGCGCGGCCGTCATCGCGGTGTGCGTGGCCCGTACCCATCGGCGCCGCCCCTGGGACGGCCTGCTGGTCGCCCTGGCGCCGGCCTTCGCGCTGACCGCGACCATCAACTGGGACCTGCTGGCCGTCGCGCTGACAGCGGCGGCGATGCTGATGTGGTCGCGCAGCCGCCCGCTGGCGGCGGGGGTTCTCATCGGGCTGGCGACCGCCGCCAAGCTCTATCCGGTGCTGCTGCTCGGGCCGCTGCTCGTGCTGTGCTGGCGGGCCGGGAAATGGCGGCCCTTCGTGATGACGGTCGGCGGCGCGGCCTTCGCCTGGCTGGCCGTGAACCTGCCCGTAATGATCATGGCGTGGGACGGCTGGACGAAGTTCTACACCTTCAGCCAGGAGCGGCCCATCGACTTCGGATCCATCTGGCTGCTGATCTCCCAGCGCGCCGGGATCCCGATGGACGACGCCAACACCTACGCGACCCTGCTGATGATCCTGGGCTGTGGCGCCATAGCGCTGCTGGCCCTGTACGCGCCGCGCCGGCCGCGCTTCGCGCAGCTCGCCTTCCTGGTCGTGGCCCTGTTCATCCTCACCAACAAGGTCTACTCCCCGCAGTACGTGCTGTGGCTGATCCCGCTCGCCGCCCTGGCGCGGCCCCGCTGGCGGGACTTCCTGATCTGGCAGGCGTGCGAGGTCATGTACTTCCTGGGCATCTGGATGCACCTGGCCTACACCGGCAACGGGGACAAGCACCAGGGGCTGCCGCCCGAGGGGTACCAACTCGCCATCGCACTGCACCTGTTGGGGACGCTGTACCTGTGTGCGCTGGTCGTACGGGATGTGCTGATGCCGGAGCGGGACGTGGTCCGCAGGGACGGGGACGACGATCCCTCGGGCGGTGTGCTGGACCAGTCGCCGGATGTGTTCGTACTGGGGCGCACCCATCGTGAGCCGCGCCACGCCGTGCAGTTCGAGGGGGCGACGCGGGTGCGCTGGGGCGCTGCCCAGGAGTGAGCCGGTAAAGAGACGGAAGGGCCCGAAGCCGCAGCTTCGGGCCCTTCCGCCTTATCGGGTCCGTCCCAGGGGGTCAGCGGTCCACGATGCGGTCGAACTGCGTGGTGGTGTGCCGCAGATGGGCCACCAGTTCCTCGCCGACGGTCGGCTCGGGGGCGTCGCCCGGCACGAAGAGGATGGAGACCTGCATGTGCGGGGGCTCCGCGAACCAGCGCTGCTTGCCGGCCCAGACATAGGGCGACAGGTTGCGGTTGACGGTGGCCAGTCCCGCGCGGGCGACGCCCTTGGCGCGCGGCATGACGCCGTGCAGTGCCTTGGGCGACTCCAGGCCGACGCCGTGCGAGGTGCCGCCGGCCACGACCACCAAGTAGCCGTCGGAGGCGGCCTTCTGCTGGCGGTAGCCGAAGCGCTCGCCCTTCTTGACGCGGGTGACGTCCAGGACCGAGCCGCGGTACTCGGTGGCCTCGTGGTCGCCCAGCCACAGCCGCGTTCCGATGCGGGCCCTGAAGTGGGTCTGCGGGAACTGCTGCTGGAGACGGGCGAGTTCGTCGGACTTGAGGTGGCTGACGAACATGGTGTGCAGCGGGAGCCCGGCGGTGCGGAGCCGGTCCATCCAGCCGATGACCTCCTCCACCGCGTCGGACCCGTCGGCGCGGTCCAGCGGCAGGTGGATCGCGAAGCCTTCGAGCCGTACGTCCTCGATGGCGGCGGCCAGCTTCGGCAGGTCCTCAGGAGCGACGCCGTGCCGCTTCATGCTGCTCATGACCTCGATGACGACGCGGGCGCCGACCAGGCCGCCCACCCCCTCGACCGAGGAGACCGAGCGGATGGCGCGGTCGGGCAGCGGCACCGGCTCCTCGCCGTGCCGGAAGGGCGTCAGGACCAGCAGGTCGCCGCCGAAGTAGTCCTTTATACGGGCGGCTTCGTACGTGGTGCCGACCGCGAGGAGGTCCGAACCGAGACGATTCGCCTCCTCGGCCAGGCGCTCGTGGCCGAAGCCGTAGCCGTTGCCCTTGCACACCGGGACCAGGCCCGGGAACTGCTGCAGAACGCTCTGCTGGTGTGCCCGCCAGCGCGCGGTGTCGACGTAGAGGGTGAGCGCCATGGCCGGCCCGGAACCTTTCTCGTGGCTGTGGTGTATCAGAGTCATGCAGCGACTTTTCAGAAGCTGGGAGACGAAGAGGTCAGCGGCGCGACATGTAGATGTCGAGGGCCTTGTGCAGGAGCTTGTTGAGCGGGAAGTCCCACTCGCCCAGGTACTCCGCGGCCTGGCCACCGGTGCCGACCTTGAACTGGATCAGACCGAAGAGGTGGTCGTTCTCGTCCAGGGAGTCGCTGATGCCGCGCAGGTCGTAGACGGTCGCGCCGAGCGCGTAGGAGTCGCGCAGCATCCGCCACTGCATGGCGTTGGACGGCCGGACCTCACGGCCGATGTTGTCCGAGGCGCCGTAGGAGTACCAGACGTGCCCGCCGACGACCAGCATCGTGGCGGCGGACAGGTTCACGCCGTTGTGCCGCGCGAAGTACAGCCGCATGCGGTTGGGGTCCTCGGTGTTCAGGGCCGACCACATGCGCTGGAAGTAACTGAGCGGCCGCGGGCGGAACTTGTCGCGCACCGCGGTGATCTCGTAGAGGCGCTGCCACTCGGCGAGGTCCTCGTAGCCGCCCTGGACGACCTCGACGCCGGCCTTGTCGGCCTTCTTGATGTTGCGGCGCCACAGCTGGTTGAAGCCCTTGTGGACGTCTTCCAGGGAGCGGTTGGCCAGCGGGACCTGGAAGACGTAGCGGGGCTGGACGTCACCGAAGCCGGCGCCGCCGTCCTCGCCCTGCTGCCAGCCCATCTTGCGCAGCTTGTCGGAGACCTCGAAGGCCCGCGGCTCGATGTGGGTGGCCTCGATGTCGCGCAGGCGCTTGACGTCCGGGTCCTGGATACCGGCCTTGATCGCGGTGGCGTCCCAGCGGCGGATGATGACCGGCGGGCCCATCTTCACGGAGAACGCGCCCTGCTGCTTGAGGTGCGCGAGCATCGGCCGCAGCCAGTCCTCGAGGTTCGGGGCGTACCAGTTGATCACCGGGCCCTCGGGGAGGTAGGCGAGGTACCGCTTGATCTTGGGGAGCTGCCGGTAGAGGACCAGGCCCGCGCCGACGAGCTGGCCGGTCTTGTCGAACCACCCCAGGCTCTCGGACCGCCACTCGGCCTTCACATCGGCCCAGGCCGGGACCTGCATGTGGCTCGCCGCGGGCAGGCTCTGGATGTACGCCAGATGCTGCTCTCGGCTGATGGTCCTCAGGGTCAGGCTCATGCGGGGCGCTCCTCGGCAGGTTTGTCCCCATGGTCGGGGCTCCGGCTCTCGCGCCGAAGCCTACTGCGACAGGGGAGCGCCCCGTTTGGGCGTATGGGCTCGGGGCCCGTATGCCCGCCCGCGCGAGCCTCAGCCGATGATGCCGCCGAAGAGCCCGCCGTGCGCCATACCGAGGAAGAAGCCGATGGCCGAGGCGCCGAGCCCGACGATCAGCAAGCAGCGCTCGCCGGTCGTCGCGGAGATGAACTGGCCCCAGGCCCCGGTGAAGATCCCGACCAGTCCGGTCCAGGAACTCACCAGGTGAAGGTTGTGGAAGTAGGCGGTGACGAAGGCGATCGCGCCGAGCACCAGAGTCACTGCGACAAAGGTGTTCTCGACGGGATGGGCCTTGCCATCGCTGTTCAGGAGAGAGAAGAGGCCGTGCTGGGGCCGTACTGCCTGTGCCATGCGGCACCTCCGATGACAGGGCGGCGAACTGTAACGCCGCTCACACCCGTTGTGTTCCAGATTGGGGGGATAGCTGGGCGGATTTCAACCGGAAGCCTTCAGGCAGGTACTCTGTACGGTCTGCGCCCATGTCTGCCCAGATCCTCTGTTCGGATAGGGCGCGGAACGCATCACGACCCTCCTGCCACGGAACGACCGTGGCCGCTGAGTCCAAAGGAGGTGGGTTCCACATGCGTCACTACGAGGTGATGGTCATCCTCGACCCCGATCTCGAGGAGCGCGCTGTCTCCCCGCTGATCGAGAACTTCCTCTCCGTCGTCCGTGAGGGCAACGGAAAGGTCGAGAAGGTCGACACCTGGGGCCGTCGTCGTCTCTCGTACGAGATCAACAAGAAGCCCGAGGGCATCTACTCGGTCATCGACCTGCAGGCCGAGCCTGCGGTCGTCAAGGAGCTCGACCGTCAGATGAACCTGAACGAGTCGGTCCTCCGGACCAAGGTCCTCCGTCCCGAGACCCACTGAGCGCGTAAGCGCCCAGCGGTAATCGGGTCCGAGTAGCAGCAACAAGCAGCCAGCAGCACACCCGCCGAGAGGTTCCCCCAATGGCAGGCGAGACCGTCATCACGGTCGTCGGCAATCTTGTCGACGACCCCGAGCTGCGCTTCACCCCGTCCGGTGCGGCGGTCGCGAAGTTCCGTGTCGCGTCCACCCCCCGCACCTTCGACCGTCAGACCAATGAGTGGAAGGACGGCGAGAGCCTGTTCCTGACCTGCTCGGTGTGGCGTCAGGCGGCGGAGAACGTCGCCGAGTCCCTTACGCGGGGTACCCGCGTGATCGTGCAGGGCCGCCTCAAGCAGCGGTCGTACGAGGACCGCGAGGGCGTGAAGCGCACGGTCTACGAGCTCGACGTCGAGGAAGTCGGCGCGAGCCTGAAGAACGCCACGGCCAAGGTCACCAAGACCAGTGGTCGCGGTGGCCAGGGCGGAGGCTTCGGCGGCGGTCCGCAGGGCGGTGGCGGCCAGGGTGGCGGCAACTGGGGCGGCGGCCCCGGTGGCGGCCAGCAGGGCGGCGGCGGGGCTCCCGCCGACGACCCGTGGGCGACCAGCGCTCCTGCCGGCGGTCAGCAGGGTGGCGGCGGCGGTGGCTGGGGCGGAAGCTCCGGCGGCGGCTACTCGGACGAGCCGCCCTTCTAGGCCCGTACGTCTGCGACGTGCATGCGCCGTTTCACGTGAAACATCGTGAAACGAGCAGGGGCCTGAGGGCGTCAGCACAAACTTCTTGAACTCACTGGAGAGAGACAATGGCGAAGCCGCCTGCTCGCAAGCCTAAGAAGAAGGTTTGCGTGTTCTGCAAGGAGAAGATCTCCTACGTCGACTACAAGGACACGAACCTGCTGCGGAAGTTCATTTCCGACCGCGGCAAGATCCGTGCCCGCCGGGTCACCGGCAACTGCACCCAGCACCAGCGTGACGTCGCCACGGCCGTGAAGAACAGCCGTGAGATGGCGCTGCTGCCCTACACCTCCACCGCGCGATAAGGGAAGGGTGACCGACTCATGAAGATCATCCTCACCCACGAGGTCTCCGGCCTCGGCACCGCCGGCGACGTCGTTGACGTCAAGGACGGTTACGCCCGCAACTACCTGGTCCCGCGCGGTTTCGCGATCCGCTGGACCAAGGGTGGCGAGCAGGACGTGGCGCAGATCCGCCGCGGCCGCAAGATCCGCGAGATCGCCACGATCGAGCAGGCCAACGAGATCAAGGGCCAGCTCGAGGGCGTCAAGGTGAAGCTGGCCGTCCGCGCCGGCGACGCCGGCCGCCTGTTCGGCTCCGTCACCCCGGCCGACATCGCCTCGGCGATCAAGGCTGCCGGTGGTCCGGACGTCGACAAGCGTCGCATCGAGCTCGGTGCGCCGGTCAAGACCCTGGGCGCGCACCAGGTGTCCGTGCGTCTGCACGCTGACGTCGTCGCCAAGCTCGGCGTCGAGGTCATCGCTGCCTGAGCGCAGTAACGCAGCACCACGCCCAAGGGCCGCACCCCTCGCGGGATGCGGCCCTTCGGTGTTTCTCGGCGGGTGCTGCGGCGGCCGGCGGTGCGCCGGGAGCTGATCAGCTCTCTTTCTGCGCACGCCGGTAGAGGTCGGCGATGTCGTCGTCGAAGTAGGCGGCGTAGGAGACATCGTCCTCGTCGCCGCCGCCCTCGTGGCCGCCCAGGACACCGATCACCGTGCCGGTGTGGCTCTTGGGGTCGTAGTCGGCCAGCCAGGGGCTGCCGCTGGTGCCCCCGGCGAAGTCGTCGCACTCCACGCGCATCTGGGTGTCGCTGAACTTCGTGGTGCGGTTGCGGCAGGAGATCGGAGTCTCGCTGCTGGAGGGATACCCAGTGATCTTGACCTCGTTGCCGAAGCCGCGGTCGATGCCGAGGGTGTTGCCGCCCAGTACGTCCTGGATCTGCTCGCCGTTCTTGCTGTCCAGGATCAGGAAGGCGACGTCGAAATCCTCGTCGCCGGACTTGGCCCAGCGGTCGTCGACGACCACCTTCCTGACCTTCCACAGGCCGGTGGGCTCGTCCCCGTCGCGGTAGTCCGGGGCGAAGACAAGATCGTCGATAGGTTCGCCGGAGTCGCTGTCGTAGGCGCAGTGCGCGGCGGTGATGAGCATGTTCTTGCCGGGGCTCTGGACGACGCTGGCCGTACAGAAGTGGTTGCCGGAGTCGTCCTTCTCGAAGACGGCGCCGACCCGGGCGTTCTGCTCGGTGCGGCGCGGGGTGTACGCGCTGCCGTGGTCCGCCCTGGCCGTCGCGGAGGGGTCCTCGTCCTGGGGTTCCTTGTCCCGGTCGCCGGACTTGCCGTAACTGCCCTGGTCGGCACCGCTCGCGGTGGTGCCGAAGCCCATTTCCTGCGAGGCATAGCCCACGACCGTGCTGGCCCCGATGACGAGGAGCGTCAGGGGCAGGACGAGTTTCCTGGCGAGCGGCCGCACACGGTCATTATCAACACGGTCCCTGTGTTCCGGGCAGGTTCAGCGGGAGGCCCCGGTCACAATCCACCGGCCGGAACGGGCGCGCCACCACAGGGTCAGCATGCGCACCGTCATCATAAGCGCCATGGCCCACCACAGGGCGGTCAGTCCCCAGCCGACGACCGGGACGAGCAGGGCCAGGGGTGTGAAGGCGGCGAGCGTGACCAGCATGGCCCAGGCCAGATACGGGCCGTCGCCCGCGCCCATCAGCACCCCGTCGAGGATGAAGACGACGCCGGAGACGGGCTGGGTCACCGCGACGACCAGCAGGGCGGGCAGCAGGACGTCCTTCACGGCCTGGTCGGAGGTGAACAGGGGGGTGAAGACGGGGCGGGCCAGGACGACCAGCAGCCCGAGCACCACGCCCGAGGCGATGCCCCACTGCACCATGCGGCGGCAGGCGGCCCTGGCGCCCTCGGCGTCGCCCGCGCCCAGATAGCGGCCGATGATCGCCTGACCGGCGATGGCGATGGCGTCCAGAGCGAAGGCGAGCAGCGACCACAGGGTCAGGACGATCTGGTGGGCCGCGACGTCGGCGTCGCCGAGCCGGGCCGCGACGGCGGTCGCGATCATCAGCACGGCCCTCAGGGAGAGCGTGCGGACCAGGAGCGGGACCCCGGCCTGGGCGGAGGCGCGGATGCCCGCGGCGTCCGGGCGCAGCGAGGCACCGTGGCGGCGCGCGCCCCGTACGACCACGACCAGGTAGACGGCGGCCATGCCGCACTGGGCGATGACGGTGCCCCAGGCGGAACCGGCGATGCCCAGGCCGGCGCCGTAGACCAGGCCGGCGTTGAGGGCGGCGTTCACGGAGAAGCCGCCGATGGCGACGTACAGCGGTGTTCTGGTGTCCTGCAGCCCGCGCAGTACGCCGGTGGCGGCGAGCACGACGAGCATCGCGGGGATACCCAGTGCGCTGATGCGCAGATAGGTGATGGCGTAGGGGGCCGCGGTGCCGGAGGCGCCGAAGAGGTCCACGAGCCAGGGCGCGGCGGGCAGGACGACGGCGACGACGGCGGCGCCGAGGAGGAGTGCCAGCCAGATGCCGTCCATGCCCTGGCGGATGGCGGCGGGCAGGTCGTCGGCGCCCACCCGGCGGGAGACGGCGGCTGTGGTGGCGTAGGCGAGGAAGACGAAGATGGACACGGCGGTGGTCAGCAGGGCGGCGGCGACGCCGAGACCGGCCAGCTGCGGGGTGCCGAGATGGCCGATGACGGCGCTGTCGACCATGACGAAGAGCGGTTCCGCGACGAGTGAGCCGAAGGCCGGGAGGGCGAGCGCGATGATCTCGCGGTCGTGTCGGCGGGCGGTGTGCCGCCGTGTCGCGGGAGCCTGTGTCATGGACCCAATCTAATCTTCCACAGGTAAGAGTTACAACTGCATTATGACCCTTACTTCTTGCCGGGAGGAGTGTTCTCGTCCACGCTGTTCGCGGCGATCATGAACAGCTTGGCGAAGTTTTTCCCTCCCACAGGCTATGGATGAAGAAACCGCAGGTCAGAGGCGTGTGGGTGGAGTGATTGTGTGTTTGTCCACAGTGGTTTCCCCCGCCCCGTGCACAGGTTCCGGGGGCTTCTCCACAGGATGGGGGCAGTCATCCACACGGCCTGTGGATAACCAGATTGGCGGACGGTGCCCACAGGCCTACCGTGGTGCGGCGCCCGCCGCCTGTTCCGGCCTGAGAAGTCATCCGAACTCGACGCGCCGTAACCGGAGTCGGGCGTCTGGTTTGTCAGAGCCGTGCCGTAAGAAGGAAGGGCACAGCAAGGTCCGCGCCGCGGACGGGAGGAGGTGGGGTGATCATGGAAGAACCCATGGACGACCCCTGGGCGGACTCCGGTCCCAGCGACCGGCTGCCGGCCGCCCGCTTCCGCCGGGGCGAGGGCAAGGGCCGTGGCCGCGACGACCGCGGAGACCGCGAGGACGGCGGCTCCTGGTCGGGCGACGGCGGCTTCGAGCGGGTGCCCCCCCAGGACCTGGACGCCGAGCAGTCGGTGCTCGGCGGCATGCTGCTGTCCAAGGACGCCATCGCTGACGTGGTGGAGGTCCTCAAGGGCCACGACTTCTACCGCCCGGCGCACGAACTCGTCTACCAGGCGATCCTGGACCTGTACGCCAAGGGCGAGCCGGCCGACCCGATCACGGTCGCCGCGGAGCTGACCAAGCGCGGCGAGATCGCCCGGGTCGGCGGCGCCTCGTATCTGCACACCCTGGTGCAGTCCGTCCCCACCGCGGCGAACGCCGAGTACTACGCCGAGATCGTCCACGAGCGGGCGGTGCTGCGGCGCCTGGTCGAGGCCGGTACGCGCATCACGCAGATGGGATACGCCGCCGACGGCGATGTCGACGAGATCGTCAACAAGGCGCAGGCGGAGGTCTACGCCGTCACCGAGCAGCGGACCAGCGAGGACTATCTGCCGCTCGGCGACATCATGGAGGGCGCGCTCGACGAGATCGAGGCGATCGGGTCGCGCCAGGGCCAGATGACGGGTGTGCCCACCGGCTTCACGGACCTGGACTCGCTGACCAACGGCCTGCACCCGGGCCAGATGATCGTCATCGCGGCCCGTCCCGCCATGGGTAAGTCCACGCTCGCGCTGGACTTCGCCCGGGCCTGTTCGATCAAGAACAACCTGCCGAGCGTGATCTTCTCGCTCGAAATGGGGCGCAACGAGATCGCCATGCGACTGCTGTCCGCCGAAGCGCGGGTGGCCTTGCACCACATGCGCTCGGGCGCGATGACGGACGACGACTGGACACGGCTGGCACGCCGGATGCCGGACGTCTCGGCCGCGCCGCTGTTCATCGACGACTCCCCCAACCTGTCGATGATGGAGATCCGCGCCAAGTGCCGGCGCCTCAAGCAGCGCCAGGACCTCAAGCTGGTGATCATCGACTATCTGCAGCTGATGCAGAACGGCGGATCCAAGCGCGCCGAGAGCCGCCAGCAGGAGGTCTCGGACATGTCCCGAAACCTCAAGCTGCTGGCCAAGGAGCTGGAGCTGCCGGTCATCGCGCTGTCGCAGCTCAACCGTGGTCCCGAGCAGCGTACGGACAAAAAGCCGATGGTCTCCGACCTGCGTGAGTCCGGTTCGATCGAGCAGGACGCCGACATGGTCATCCTGCTGCACCGCGAGGACGCCTACGAGAAGGAGTCGCCCCGCGCGGGCGAGGCGGACATCATCGTCGGCAAGCACCGTAACGGTCCGACGGCGACCATCACCGTGGCCTTCCAGGGCCACTACTCCCGCTTCGTGGACATGGCACAGACCTGATCCCGGTGCGCCCTGCTCCGCAGTACCGGGGGTGTGGTGACGGTGGGCATCGTCGGTGCGGTCCGCGGGGCGTTGACCTTCATGTGGGTTGAAGTCCCATCATCGCGACCATGGACGACAACGGGGCCGGAGAGCTGCTGAGTATCGGGGCCTTCGCGCGGCGTGTGGGGCTGGCGCCGAGTGCGCTGCGCTTCTACGACGACTGCGGGGCCCTGCGGCCGGCGCGGGTGGATCCGGCGACGGGATACCGCTTCTACGCCGCCGGGCAGGAGCCGCGCGCGGTGCTGCTGCGCCGGCTGCGGGAGGCCGGGCTGCCGCTCGTCGATGCGGCCGTGGTGCTCGACGGACGCGCGGACGAGGCGCGCCGGGTGCTGGCCGCCCATCTGGAACGTACCCGCAAGGAGGCCGACGCGGCGCGGGCCGTGGTCGAAGAGCTGCTGCGCGAACTGCCCGGTGGCAGTGATCTTGAGGCGGCGGTACGCGCCGGGGGACGGGTACGGGCCCGTGTCGGCGGGGCCGAACTGGCCAGTGCGGTGCGGCAGGTGGCACCGGCCGTGGCAACCGCGGCCGCCCGTGCGGAGTTCCCGGTCCTGGGCTGTGTGCTGCTGGAGCTGGACGGCCAGGAGATCCGGCTGGTGGCCACGGACCGCTACCGGCTGGCCGTACGGGTGCTGCGGCCCACGGAGTACGCGGGCGGATCGTGCCGAGTGCCGGTTCCGGTGGAGGAGTTGCGGGGGCTCGCGGCCTGGGCCGTACGGAGTGCGGACGTGGAGATCGAGGCCGCGGAGGGCGGGGACGGCCTGCGGGTGTACGGCCAGGAGGGCAGCCGGACGCTGCTGCCGCCGCCCCAGGGAGGGGACTTCCCGCAGTACCGGCTGATGCTGGACGGGCTGGAGCCCGCCGGGCACCGCGTCATCGCCGACCGCGCCGCGCTGCGGGACGCGTTCGCCGACCGTGCCGACTGCCCTGTCGTCACGCTGCGCACCACTGAGCAGGGGGTGGAGGTGGCGGGCGGCGGACGGCCTGGGACGGGCGTGCTGCGTGCCCTGTGGACGGGGCCGCCGCTCAGCATCGCGTTCGACCCGGCCGTACTCGTACCGGCGCTGGACGCCGGGGTGGGGCCCGATGTGCTGCTGGAGATCGCCTCCGCCGCGCAGCCCGTCGTGGTGCGCTCCGCCGACCAGGGGAGTTTCACCACGCTGGTCATGCCCGTTCGGGACACGACGGCGGCGTAGTCCGCTTCCCGCGGCCGCTGTGGCCGTCGACATCGACCGCGTCATGCGAGGAGAAGAGAGCCGATGGACCCCGCCAATCCCGTCGTACGCCTGTGTGTCCAGGGGATGGAGGCCGAGGGCGCGGGGAGGGACGCCGAGGCGCGTGATCTCTTCGAGCGGGCCTGGGGCGCCGCCACCGACGACTACGAGGCCTGCGTCGCCGCGCACTATCTGGCCCGTCACCAGTCCACCCCCGAGGAGACGCTGCGGTGGAACCAGGAGTGCCTGGACCGCGCCGACCGGGTCGGTGACGAGCGCGTACGGGGCTTCTACGCGTCGCTGTACCTGAACATGGGGCGGTGCTGCCGGGAGTTGGGCGACGGGGAGCGGGCGCACGGGTACTTCGTGCAGGCGGCCGAGAGCCTTCGGGAGGTGCCGGCCGGGCCGTACGCGGACTGGAACCGCTTCGCGGTCGCCTAGGGGCTGCGGGCCACGGGCCCCGCGGAACCGGGCCCATCGCCAGCCCGCCGGGCCCTCGATGGGCTTCTCGCGGAGCTGGTGGGCGAGCTGTGCGCCCGGGGCGAGTTGAAGGCGCTCGCGCTGATACTGCCCGCCTACCTGGGTGACTTGGGCGAGCTCGGGACGGACGAGGACCGGCTGCGGCTGCGTACGGCGCTGCACATGGTGCACGCCGGACGGTTCCTGCCGCAGGCGGAGCAGCAGCTGCTGAGCGAGGTGATTGCCGCGCCCGCGCTCGGATGACGTGGGCGGGGCGGGCGTGGGGCAGGGCGTGCGGAATGCGGTCGACCGGGTGTGAGCGGGCGGATCACAATGGCACCGCCGAGTACGGGTTCGAGCGGGGAGTGGTGCCATGACCGCAGCATCGTCAGAGTCGTCAGCGGGGTCCGGCCGGTCCGGTGGGGCTGGTGGGTCCGGGGAGTCCGGGGGCTTCAAGGGTTTCGAGGGAGAGGTCGGGGCCGCGGAACTGGCAGGAGAGTGCGGGCTGTTGGCGGTCACCCGGCGGGCGCTGGAGCACCGGGTCGCCGTCGGCCAGGCCGAGGGGCGCTCGCCGTCGCTGGTGGGGGCGGTCGTACGCGGCGGGAAGCCGGTGTGGACGGGCGGGCGCGGGGCGGTGGACGGCGCGCCGCCGCACGCCGACACGCAGTACCGGATCGGGTCGATCACCAAGACGTTCGTCGCGGTGCTGGTGATGCGGCTGCGCGTCGAGGGCCTGCTCGGCTTGGACGACCCGATCGGCAAGCACCTCGCCGACACCGAGGTCCCGGACGCGACCGTCGCCCAACTGCTCGCGCACAGTTCGGGACTGGCCGCGGAGCCGCGCGGTCCGTGGTGGGAACGCACCAGCGGCGCCCTGCGCCCCGAGCCCGCCGATCTGTACGGGGAGCGTCCCCGCCGCCATCCGACCGGGCGTCGGTTCCACTACTCCAACATCGGGTACGCGCTGCTGGGCGCGCTCGTCGAGCGGCTGCGCGACGGCGAGCCGTGGGGCGAGGTGCTGCGCCGCGAGGTCCTGGAACCACTGGGGATGGACCGTACGACGCTGCTGCCGCAGGCGCCGCACGCGGACGGCTGGGCGGTGCACCCCTGGGCGGACGCGCTGCTGCCCGAGCCGGCCGAGGACACCGGGCTCATGGCGCCCGCCGGGCAGCTGTGGTCCACCGCCGCGGACCTGGGCCGGTGGGCGGCGTTCCTGATGCGCGGCGACGAGCGGGTGCTCGGCGCCGCGACCGTCACCGAGATGCGGGCGCCGTCCGTGCCGTCCGAGAGCGGCGGCTGGGACGCGGGCTACGGCCTGGGTCTTCAGCTCGCCCGGATCCAGGGGCGCGGGCTCTTCGGCCACACCGGCTCGATGCCCGGCTTCGTGGCGTCCCTGTGGGCCGACGCGGAGGAGGATGTCGCCGCCGTCGTGCTGGCGAACTGCACCTCGGGCGTCGCGGTGGCGGCGGTCGCCGCGGAGCTCGCCGGGATCGTCGCGCAGCACGAGCCGCGCATCCCCGAGCCGTGGCGCCCGATGCCCGGGCCGGTGGACGAGGCGGCCCTGGCGCTCACCGGGCCCTGGTACTGGGGCGCGAACCCGCACGTCCTGAGGCTGAGGGCGGATCGCGGGCTGGAGCTGTCGCCGCTGGGCGGCCACGGGCGGGCCTCGGTGTTCCGGGCGGAGGCCGACGGCACCTGGACCGGGCTGAGCGGCTACTACGCGGGGGAGACGCTGCGTGCGGTGCGGGCCGAGGACGGCTCGGTCAGCCACCTGGACCTGGGCACCTTCGTCCTGACGCGGGGGCCCTACGATCCCGCGGAGCCGGTTCCCGGCGGGGTGGATCCGCGGGGCTGGCGGGCGTGAGAGCCCGTACGGCGGGGGCTTCGGCATCGGACGTACAGTCGTGCCAGACGTGCCAGATATCAGGAGCCGCCGACCCCGGCGGCTCGCTACCGCTGGAAGGCCACTGTGACCGCCGTGACTGACGCGACCGCGAACTCCGACATCCCCGGTCTGCTCGATCTGCCTCCGCTCACCGCGGCCCGCTTCGCACGGATCGAGGACAAGGTCGCCGCGCTCATGCGCACCCGCGCCGATGTCGTGGCCACACAGGGCGAGGCGCTGCTGCCGCTGGAGGCGTGCATCCGCTCGGCGGTGCGCCCCGGAAGCACCGCGCTCAACATCATCACGGGGCCGTACGGCGAGACGTTCGGCGGCTGGCTGCGGTCCTGCGGCGCCGAGGTCGTCACCGTCACCGCGCCGTTCACCGGTGCGGTGGGCCCGCAGCAGGTGCGGGACGCGCTGCGGGAGAACCCTGCCATCGACTTCGTGAGCCTGGTGCACGCCGAGGCCGCGACCGGCAACACCAACCCCGTCGCCGAGATCGGTGCGGTGGTGCGCGAGCACGGCGCGCTGCTGATGCTGGACGCGGTCGCGTCGGTGGGTGCCGAGCCGCTGCTCACCGATGAGTGGGGCGTGGACCTGTGCGTGATCGGCGGGCAGAAGGCGATGGCCGGTCCTGCCGGGGTCTCGGCGGTCTCGGTCAGCGCCCGCGCGTGGGAGCGCATCGCCGCCAACGAGCAGGCGCCGCGCCGCTCCTACCTCTCCCTGCTGGACTGGAAGGAGCGCTGGATCGACGGCGGCCGGGCCGTACTGCCGCACGCCCCGGCCCAGTTGGAGATGCTCGCCCTGGAGCAGGCCGTGGACCGGATCGACGCCGAAGGCCTGGACTCGGTCATCGCCCGGCACCGGGCGGCGGCAGCGGCGGTCCGGGCCGGTGTGCGGGCGCTGGGTTCGCTGTCGCCGTACGTGGTGCGGGACGAGGACGCGGCGCCGGTCGCGACGACCCTGCGGGCGCCCGAGGGCATGGACGCCCGGGAGATCGTGAGCGCCGCGCTGGCCGTGGACGGATCGGTGCCCGTGCAGGCGGCGGCCGGTGCGCTGGCCAAGGAAATGATCCGGGTGAATCACTATGGCCGGGCGGCCGACCGGGACGTGGTGCCGGCCTCGCTGTCCGCGCTGGCGGGCGGCCTGCGGGCGCTGGGTGCCGAGGCTGATGGCGAGGGAGCGGCCGAGGCCGCGGCCGGCGCCTGGGAGACGGTGATCGCCGGCTGAGCCGACGCGGGCATGCCGCGATGGCGTGCCGGGCGGGGTCGTGTTT